>JAYTAK010000059.1:0-5100 GCA_043737515.1 Candidatus Kuenenia sp.
GATGTCAGAGAAACATACCGGAATTTGTCGAGAGCATCCGAAGCGTTTGAGACCAGTTCCCGAATCGTGATTTCGCGGTTCTGGTACAGCGAATGAGACAACAAGTGCAACAACTGGCTGATCTCAGCCTGAAACGAAAACTGCTCTTTGTCGGTCTGAACGGTCATTACTTGCCTTTCGAAATCTCTGACACTGCCAATTTCTGCATTCTCCACGACTGCCGTTTCGGCCTTGCAAATCGCATTCCCGCCGCAGCGGCAGAACCAAAACCAGTCGTGCCGCAGGAAGAATACGGTCCCGGAGCACACGTTGCAAATGCATCAAATCCACCGAATGTCCGCTCAACTGGTTCGAAGTGCGGGCTTCGGAATGAGGTTTGTTTCGGAAAAACCGGGGGCGAATGGGCTGTTGATTTAATCGTTTAGCGGCAAGCCGCAGGCGTCGGTGCCGTATTTCGCCTGCGCCTGCGGCTCGCCGTCGCAACGGGCAATGCACCGTTCCGGATGATGTCGGCCAGTGTTCCGCCGTCAATGATTCCATCGCCAGACACGGCATCGCATCGACTGCGTGAAAGCTGTAAAGCTGCACGATATCATCCTGTAATGGTAGCCTGCATCATACTGCAACAGGGATTTTACAAGAGATCTGAGATGCCTGTTTCGGAGGTGATTTGCCAATGGAAGACGAAGAATTTAATCAACAACTGCAGTCGATAATTGCCGATCTGCGTCGATATGCGAAGGGCATGCTTCGTCGGTGCGATGCCAGTCTGACGATTCAGGCCACGGATCTTGTCAATATGGCGTATCTGAAACTGCATTCCAGCGGTCAGGGGATTGATCTGACGGATCCGAAATCGGTCTTCGGTTTGTACGTCACGACCATGAAGAATCAGTTGCGGGACTATCTCCGTTCCAGAAAACGCCAAAAACGCGGTGATCTCGGCTGGAACAGGGTACTGCATTGCGCACGAAGTAGGCCGGATCAAGCCAGCCGCTATGCTGGAACAGCGCAAACCCGGATTCCACTTCGTGACAAGTTGCAATGTCAATCAGGAATTGATTGGCGGGCGCCGCTCCGGCTTTCAATTGGGTTTGCTCGCTGCGGCCTACAAATCTGTGTGCAATGCAGGCTAGCCGCCATTGGACCCTGCGTCGGTGGGAACCAGGTTTAGATTCTGCAGAGTCACGTTTGCTGAGCAGGATGATCGTCTGCTGCCAGTTTCCGTTCCAGTGGCGTGAGGATCTTCCATTGGCCGGCCGGCAGATCGCCCAGCGTGAGACTGCCGATCCGCGTGCGCAGGAGGCGCAGGGTCGGGTGACCGATGGCTGCGGTCATACGCCGCACCTGGCGATTTTTGCCTTCGATCAACTCCATGCAAATCCAGCAGTCGGGCACATTCTTGCGGAAGCGGATTGGCGGATCGCGCGGTGGAACTTGAGGTTGAGGCTCTGGCAGCCAAGCTCGGCACGGCAAGGTCATGCGTCCCTGGACCAGCACCCCGGCTGCAAGTTGCTCCAGGTCTCTGGCGTCAGGAATGCGTTCGACCTGTACCCAATACTCTCGCTCATGGGCATGGCGCGGTTCGAGGAGCCTGGCGTTCCACGCCGGTTCATCGCTCAGAAGCAACAGACCTTCGGAGTCTGCGTCGAGGCGTCCGATGGGGTACACATTCTTCGGAAATCCAAACTCGGCGAGTGGACGATTGGGGGAGCCGTCGGGTGTGAATTGCGACAGCACGCCGTAAGGTTTGTGAAATGCAATCAGCATACGCGGCGGTAAATGAAAAGAGAATGTTTACTGACTGCCGAATTGTACTCTATAAGGCTCATCATGCGGAGCGTGATGGCTACATTGGCGAGCGGTGCGGCGTCAGCCCACCGTGTCAGAAGGACTTGACGAAGTTGGGGCCGCTGCGTTCCAGTTCAGATGCACACTGCCGATGTTTTTCTGCCATTTCGAGATCGGGGAGCCCGGTGTAAGCCTTCTCCAGGAGGCGATGCACTTCTATGCTGTTGCTGCGAAGTTTCACAGACTCAGTCAGGTCGGCGATGGCATCCGTCCAGCGTTTCATGGCGATATAGATTTCCCCGCGTGTGGCCAAGACATCAGGGTGATCTGGCAGTATGACCAGCGTTTCGTTAACCAACTGCAAAGCCCGGTCATTCGTATCGCCTCCTCCGCGAATGATCGCCGTTGCAAGATTGTTCAGAACCATGGGATCTTGTCCATGAGTCTGTGCGTTTGCCTGTTCGAGCCAGAGTCTGGCTTTATCGAAACGATTCACAATCAGAGCGTGCATTCCCAGTTGGTTGAGAGCCTGAGCCCCATGTGTTCCTTCCAGACGAAGCTGTCGGACCATGGCTTCGGCGTCCTGAGCCGCAGGATGGGACGAAAGGCTGAGGACTGCAATGCGATCGATGGCTTGATTGGCAGTGAAGCCGCAGCGAACCGCGTCAGCCAGAAGTTGCAGCAACGCCTCAGGTTCGACGTTGTCGGCAGGGGCTGCCGGGATGCTGTTGATCAGATTCTGAGCATCACCCTTTGCATCCGTCAGTTTGTCATAACATTGGATGCAGGCTCTTCCGTACAACGCAGCAAGCCCTGCGTCTGCCGGGATGTGACTCGTTGCCGGATCTTCAGCGAATGTGGCAAGAAACGATCGTGCGTCGTCCGAGAGTCCCAAAAGCAATTGAGCGTCGGCTATTTCGGCGGCGGCCGCTGGATCTTTGGCATTGTCTGCGAACGTGGTGCGAGACTCGTTGATCAGCGTTTGCAGCAAGGCCGTGGATTCTGAGGTCTCACCACTCTCCATCAGCAGGCGTGCAAGGGTCAAACGAAGTTCCGGCTTCTGCGCTACGACAGGTCGAATGACGGCGGCAGCTTTTGCTGAGTCACCGACTGCGAACAAGAGTCTGCAGAGACATATTTGCACTGCATCATCGCCGGGCCGGGTGTCGGCGGCGTGCTGCCAATAACTGAGAGTCGTCGGCAGGGACTCGGGCAGAATCTGGGCTCCCATGGTGTGCAGCCGCGTCAGCATTTCTATGCCAATCACATTTGAAGGATCGCGTTCCAGTGACAGGATGACGACTGGCACGCAGGTATCACGGTTCAACGGAGACTGAGTCATGCGACGATTGACCTCAAACAGGTCATAGTCACTCAGCGCTTTCCTGAGCAGAGGATCGTCGTTCTGCTGCAGCCCGGACACCAAAACTTCCCTGGCCTCTTTGTCGTTGCCAGCGATCATGCAGGCTTCTGCCAGGGCTGCTCGTACAGTCGCGTTCATGCGGTCGGCCTCCAGTTGTTTGACCAGAGTTTCCACAGCGCGCCTCGCAACTGCACGGACATCTTCAGGGCTCCTGTTCAAAGCTTTCTTGAGCTTAGCGAGGGCAAGATTCTGTTCGGGCTGGATGCTGGCGACTTCGGTCAAATGCTGTTCCGCCAACTTCCATTCCTTGCGTTCAACATAGAGCTGCGCGAGCAGTTGATGGGCCTCTATGTGATTCGGGATCTGGATAAGAACGGTGATCAACTGCTGCTCAATCTCGTCCCGAGACAGTGGCTTGAGCGCGTTGGGCTGCAGCGCCTGTTTCACAAGCCAGATGCGAGCCTCCGCAAAGCCAGAACTGGTCTCCGGCGTCAGCCGCAGGATCTCATTCAGTCCTTCATTCTGACGCCCCTCTCGGAGCATGAACTGTGCCAGTCGAAAGCGATATGCCGATACTGTCGAACGCAGACTGACCAATGCCTGGAGACACGTGTCCTGTCGCAGCACATCATTGGACTGCACGGCTGCATTGAAAGCACTTTCATATCGATCAATGACCGGGGTGTCGGAGGCATGCTTCAGCCAAAAACCGAGGAGAATCCCGCCGACAGTCGCGGTGACAAACGGCAGTCCCGACACCAGATGCCGGTAGGTTCTGGAGAACCACCAGGACACTGCTAAACCCAGTACGAAACGCACCAGGTTCCTGAGCTTGAAGAAATCAGACACTGACGGATGGTGGCGACGCTCGGGGTTTGCTTCGGTCTGAATTTCGCGAGATCGACCTGCAGGCACGACAGTTAAAATCCTGTTCCAAATCAGAATCAACGGATTCAGGAGTTTTGCATGTCGGCTTCTATCGTGAACCGGATCGGTGACAAATCCCAGAAAGGCATCGGCACTCATCAGCATCGCTGCGGCAAGTGCAAGGCACATGTAACCCAGGACATCATGAAATACGCCGCTGGACAGATCTGTTGAGTATCGATCCCACGCGACGGCGATGGCGATCACTCTCAACGTGTTCATCACGCCGGCAAACATCACACCCGAAGCAAGCAACACCGCTCCATGAATCAGCGACCGTCGCTTCAGACAGATCACCAAAGCTGCAATGAACAGGATGGTGAACAGAGACTGGACTCCGCTGCATGCCTCCGCCACCATGAAGCTCTTCCCGGGAAGCTGCAGCACGTTACCGTCCCGGAAGTGCAATGTTCCGATCCGATGCAGCATTGTGCTTGCCACGGCTGTTGTCACTCGTTGCAGCCAGTTGATCACCTGCAGATCGTACTGCAGTGGCAAACGAACCACGAGCAACGGCAGCAGTGCCAGGTAGGTGCATCGGCGATTGTAACCGGCATCGCGGTTTGCGAAGCATAAGGCCATGAGCCCGGCAACCAGTCCCAGCACGACCAGCCACGGCGAGTTCAGGAAATATCCCGCTGACAGGCAGACGAGATCGATGCCAATCAGCATCTTTGCCGGCAAAGTCCATCGCTCAGGCTCGCTGCTTCGTCGCGTGACCAACAGCCAGACAAACGCCCCGATCGCGAACGGAAAGAACTGATAGTGCTGCTGCTGCCAGAGGCTGCTCAGATATTTGAGCAGAAACGGCAGATGAGCGGCAACAAGCAGCACAAGCCATTTGCGATGTCGCAGAGAACAATAAATCTGTACTGCTTTGCCAGTTTGCATGAGTAATGTCCTTTTGAAAAATCTGACCCTACCGGATTCGATGTGCGCGATTTATGGGAACGTCATTCGTTTAACGGCGAGCCGTAGGCGTAGGCGGCAGAGAACTTCGCGTACGCCTACGGCTCGCC
>JAYTAK010000060.1:0-5093 GCA_043737515.1 Candidatus Kuenenia sp.
GAGCCGCAGGCGTAGGCGAAAACTGCTTGCTTCCGCCTACGCCTGCGGCTCGCCGTTAAACGATTAGATCAACAGTCCGACCTGCACCGTGCCGCTCACTTTTGTTTCACCTCGACCAGTCCTCGTACAAACAGAATCACGGCCACGATCACGCCAAACGTCACAGCGTGCCAGGAACCAAACCAGGGCTTATCGCGAAAGAACAGCATAAATGAAAGCCCCGCGAGTAAACTCAGGACCGGAATCGCCGCCCAGCCGATTAACGTTCCGAAGAATGGCCGTCGGAGCGAACCACCTCCGCGCTGACTGAATGTGACCGCCATTACGACCACGATGCCGACGATCATGCCTTCGTAAACATCTGCACCGGTTCCCACGATTTTGTTGACGGCGTCAATAATCGTGCGGAGAAACAAGCACCCCAGGACTGTTCCAAAAATCGTTCCCACTCCGCCCTGAAGCGAACAGCCTCCGATAACCGATGCGGCAATTGCATTGAGTTCATAGCCACGAGCCAAAGTGTCTGGCTTCGCCGAACTTGTATCTGCAAAATAGACAATTCCGACGATGGATGCTGTGACGGAACCGATCACGTAAGCCAGCCATTTCAAACGTTCTGTACGAATTCCGCTCAGCTTTGCAGCCTGTTCATTACCACCCATCGCGTGTAAATGCCGCCCAATCACGGTGCGACTCATCAGAAACCAAATGACGATCGCCATGACAACGAACACAATGGAGATGTAGTTCACGTTCTTGATAACATCCCGAAGGACAGCATCCGGAAAATCGATTTGTGATTTTCCATCCATCACCGCCTGAGTCAACCCGCGACTAAAACTTCGCAACCCGACAAGCGTGGCGAGTGTGGCAATAAACGGCGGCAATCCGACGCATGTGATCAGCCATGCGTGCAGAGTCCCAACCATCACGCCGGACAGGATCGAGCCAAGCGTCGCAACTGTGATGGCGATCGTTGATACGTGACCGACTTTGAATCCTTCCGGATCAACCAGGACCAATAACGCGCCGAACACTGTCGCACTCATCGCGATCATCGAACCGCTCGACAAATCAATGCCACCGGAAATGATGATCACCGCGCTGCCCAGCGCGAACAATCCCAACAGCACAGTTTGACGAATAATCAACTCCGCCGCCGCGCCCGGTTTGTTCCAGTATGTATGACCGGAGTCGAGCAGAATGGTCGCGATGACAACCGCGAGCCATGCAAGGATGAGTTTGAACTCGACGGACGACGAGAGTTTGCGGATGAACGATGGGCTAGGGGAATTCATAGAACGATTGTCGATCTTCTTGAAGGGAGTCCCGGCCTGCACAAGGGAGGTCGGACAATCTTGTCCGACTGCGATTCGACGGGGATTCGACGGGCAAGAATGCCCATCGTACACCGAACTCACGAACTCGACAGGTTGTACTCTTTCAACCATGCCTTGAATTCAGACAACTTCAGGAATTGCACCGATGGACCAAACTCCTTGAACATCTCCGGTGTCAGCGGAGAGCCGTCATCCGGCGCAACAATCTTCAATCCCGTGTCTCGGATATTGCCGCCGGGGTCCTTCATGTTCGGGAACATTTCAGCGATCGTGGCGTCGTCACCCTTGAGTTTGGCAAACACATATTTAACGGAGTCGTAGCCCATGCCGAAAGGATTCTGCACCACCATCGCATCGATCATGCCTTCGGACATTTGTTCGATGGCGATCGGTTCAGCGTCGAACGTCACGACCGTAAATTTGTCCCGTACGTTTTTCTCTTTGACAACATCGACGATCGCCGGAGCGTTGTAGGACCAGATGCCAACGAGGACGCTGAGGTTTGAGTTTTGATCGATCGAATCCCGCACGTTGTCTCGTGCGCGGTTTCGGTCGGTATCGTCCGTGCGCCGACCTTTCTGAGTGAACTTGTCACCTGCGGCGCTAGTGAATCCATCCATACGCTGTACAGCGTTTTGCATGCTGTCATAGCCAACAAACTGCATGTATTCACCGCCGTCGGGTTTAATACCTTTCGCCGCCGTCCCAAGAACTTCGCCACCGCGCGTGTTATTGGTACCGACGTAGAACTCGCGAGTTTCCTGAAACTTCGTGTCGAGGTCGCTGTCAAATGTCCCGATGATGATTCCCTTGTCCTTAAGATTCTTCAGTTCATCGGCGATGGCCGCGTTGGTGGCAGATGTTGGCGAAATAATCACTGCTGCGATGTCACTTTGAGTGCCATACTGACGCAGCTTCTCGATCTGACCTTCTTCTCCGTTTGTGTTACTGTCCATACTGGCAGTAAAGCCGTTTTCTTTGAGGTTTAGATCTTCAACCGCTTTTGCGATGCCGGCTCGTGCGGCGTCCCAGAAGGGGGATTCGGTATTGTTGAGAAGGATGATCCGCCGCGTTCCGGATGTCGTCGAAGCTGTCCCGCTGCCTGCTTCGTTGGTCGCTTCGTTACTAGCCTCTGGACTCTTGCTGGCAGAACCTGCGGAATCACTGCTCTCTGTACATCCCAGAAGACACAAAAGGCTGAGTCCGGCAAGCCAGGCGAATTGCGGATGTCGTTGAATCATCACGGGAACCTTCTTCTACAGGTGGTTTTGCTTTGTGCTGGATTACGGCGATGGACCAGCGTGTTGCCGGAATTCTATCGGTGTCAAATCGTGCCTACAAGCGGTGCGGGTGCCAGTTCGCGGTAGCTGTTTGTGACGGGCAGGGCGGCTGCTACACTGCTTCGACGCGAGAAACGTCCCGACCGACGCACGTCGCAAACAAAATATCCGATTCTCCTCCTGCGTTTTCACATGCCGTCAACGAATACCGTTACCCGAATCGCATTACCGACTTCCATCCGAGGATTGCTGCGGCGGGTGCGGTTGCGGCTGCGACGGGATTCGATGGTTTCGGGACTGCTGTTTGTCGTTTGTTGTGCGGCGGTCGTGTTCTGGACGACGACGACTCTGGATGCCGGCTGGTTTCAGCTCCAGAAGCTGGAACTTCCCGTCGGGCTTCGCGCGATTCTGCTGGCGGTGTTGTTGCCGTGCGGATTGCTGCTGCTGGCGATGCGTGTCATTTTTCCATTGATCAGACGTCTGCGGGATTCGGACATCGCGTTGCTGGTCGAACGACGTTTTCCACAGTTTCAGGATCGGCTGATTACGTCTGTCGAATCGTCGCACGGAATTCCGGACGAAGGTCCGCTCGTCAGGCCGATGCTCGAACGGTCAATGCGTGAAGCGGAAGCGATGGCTGGCAAGGTGGCAGCAGAAGATGTCTTTGACACGTCAAATCTGAAACGACTCGGCCTGATGTCCGGTAGCTTACTGTTGTCCGTGGCGTGCATTGGCATCGTGAGTCCGCAGAGTCTGTCACGCTGGTGGAGCGCGTTTGTTCGGTGCGACGAAATCTATCATCAGCGCACGACGGATCTGGTGCTGCACGCGGTTTCTCAACCCGGCGATCGACGCATTGCGTTTCAGGCCATCGATGAACGGCTGACGTATCGACATCCGCGCGGGGCGGATCTCGAACTGGAAATGACGGTGCCGGATGACGGGCCTCGAGCAGGGCAAACGTGGGTTGTTCCGGATCGCGTGCGCGTCGATGTGATTCGTGTCGATGGATCGCGGAGTCGCACGTATGTGTCGGCGTCGTCTGAACGCACGTTTCGATTTGTCGTAACCCGGCTGCAGGAACCCGTCGAAATTGAATTGCTCGCCGGCGACTATCGCACGCGAGTTCCGTACCGGATCGACGTCGTCAATCCGCCGGGGATTGATGCGGTGCAGTTGTTGTGTACGTATCCGGAATACACGGGCTGGAATCAGTTGCGAGAACGCGGATTGACCATCACTGGCAGCGAAGTGCAATTGCCGATCGGCACGTCGTTTGAACTGGTGGCGACCAGCAGCAAGCCGTTGCAAGCCGTGCGAATTGTTTCCGACCAGTTTGAATTGTCCGGCGATCGTGACTCGTCGCGATTGCTGTTGCGGGACGGCGAGTCGCCGACAACTTCAGGCAGTGGACCTTTGCTTTCCAGCGACGGACGCACGATCACTGCTCGCATGTTGATTGTTCCGCCCGTCGCCGCGACAACGGATGGTGCTGCCGCAGAACCGGCTGCGACGACGGTCGCCACCGACCATTCCATTCTGCAGATCCCATCCAGCGCGAACTTGAGGTTCTTTCTGCATGACGACGACGACGTGATGTCGGCGAGTCCCGAAACATTGCGCGTGCAGGGAATTCCGGACGCTCCGCCGATCGTGGTGGCTCAGATGAACGGCGTCGGAAACGCGGTCACTCGAATGGCCCGCATTCCTGTGGCAGGTCGAATTCGCGATGACTATGGACTGCGGTCCGCAGGGTTCGAATTTCTGGTCGATGACGAGTCCACCTGGCGACCGCGACCATTTCGCCAGGTGTTCCCCACTAATGCGACCGATTATGATCTGCAGCGAAGTGAAGACGAACCGTTCGAAATTTTCGACCTTCAGCCGCTGGAACTCTCAGAAGGGCAGACCTTGACTTTGGCGGTGGTTGCGGCAGATGACAACCGCCTGCCGACTTCTTCGTTGACACGCAGTGAGCCGCTGCTGTTTCGGATTGTGAGCAATGAAGAACTGCTGTCGTTGCTTTACACTCGCGAGATCGCTCTGCGAAACCGGTTCGAAGAGGTGATCGCGCAGCTTGAGGAAGTCCGGAACGACCTGCAGTTTCATTCCGATGTCGCGCGGCGTGTGGATGCGGCGGGTGCGGCGGCCAGTGTCGAGGATCGAGCCAGCCTGAATACGTCTTCGACGCGCAGCGGAAACAACGTCCGCAGGCAGACGAATGAACTCAATTCCATCGTGGAAGGCTTTGAGGAAATCGTGCAGCAGTTGGAAAACAACGCCATTCCGCCACAGCAGCAGGCTGAGGACATGCGCGCCTTGATTGTCCGCCCGCTGCAGAACGTAACCGACGAAATGATGCCGACGGCAGACCGGGCATTGAGTGCCTTTCGAGTAGCGGCGATGGAGTCGCAACCAACAGAAACGCTGGTAAATCGTTCCAGTGAAAAGGTTTCGGACGTGATAACGTCAT
>JAYTAK010000061.1:0-5093 GCA_043737515.1 Candidatus Kuenenia sp.
CAACGCAGCGGCACGCGCGATGACCTCCTGCGGATCTGAGATGTCAGCCGGAGTAATCGTGTTCATCACTTCGGCCGCGGTGTAGCCCAGCATGCGCTCTGCCCCGACGTTAAAGATCTGAATGACGCCCTTCTCGTCCGTGGCGATGCTGGAGAAGTTGGCGCTGTTGAAGATCGCGCTCTGCAAGGCACCGGCTTTGAGCAGCGCTTCTTCTGCGCGACTGCGTGCGGTCACATCCTCCATCGCCAGCACCAGCAACTCGCCGTGTTGGCCCGCCTGGAGCTTGCGGGCGTTGAGCAGCATGACCCGGCGGCCAATCACCGGGAAAGTGTGTTCCAGTTCGAAGTCATCGAAGACCGAACTCTTGGGAACGATATCCTCGAGCAGAGTCCGCAGGTCAGGGATATCCCACTGGCCGTTGCCCAACTCATAGATCAGGCGTCCTTCGGTCTCTCCCGGCGACACATGAAACGTCTGGTAAAACGCCCGGTTGGCGGACTGAACGCGCAGGGTTGCGTCAAGGATCAACAGGGGCTCACGCACCGTATCGACGATGTTCTGGGCGTAGTTTTGAATATCCTCGACCAGTGGTGTTTGCTTCATGTGAGACATTCTCCGTTACGGTTCTCAACGCCGGGCTCACGCCGGGGTGCTGCTCCATCCGTCTCGGGTCGCACATGGAAGTGCGCAACCACGACGGTAATGTTGTCCCGGCCACCCGCTTCGTTCGCCCGCGCCACAAGTTGCCGACACGCACCTTCCGGTTCGGCTGCGGTGTGAAGGATTTCGTTGATTTCGTCGTCCGTGAGCATTCCGGTCAGTCCGTCCGAACAGAGCAGCACTCGGTCACCGGCTTCGAGCTGCAGCTTGTGGACTTCGACTTTGAGATTGGCTGAAGTACCACCGACGGCGTTCGTAATCACATGACGCAAGTGGTGTTTGGCCGCATCTTTGATGGCTACGGTTCCGTTGCGGACCATTTCTTCCACCAAAGTGTGGTCGTGAGTCAGGCGGTAAAGAGTCCCCTGGCGGCAAAGGTAGCAGCGAGTGTCTCCGACATGAGCCACGAACAGCACGTCATTCAGACTGTAGGCCAGTGTCAACGTCGTTCCCATCCCACGGAGTTCCGGCCAATCCCTGGCTTCGGCCAATACGCGGGCATTTGCTTCGCCCAGAGCCGTCTGGAAGTCAGTCAACACCTGGTCCTGTTCCGGACCTTTGAATTGCGCGAACCACTTGAAGGTGCCAAGGACAAATGTTTCCACCGAGTCAATGGCCATAGCGCTGGCTTGCTCTCCGCCTGCATGACCGCCCATGCCGTCGGCGACGACGAACAGGTAACTCCGATCGGGACTGTGCTGAATCCTCTTCTGAGGCAGGCTCGTTTGCTCCACCTGCAAAGCCTTCAGCAGAACGGCCACCAGAAACTGGTCCTGGTTGACGGCGCGGACCCGGCCAGTGTCGGTCAGACCGAAACTTCGCACGGCCAACGGTGTGTAACCTTCCAGAATCGCTGGCGTGTCTGCGTCAGCATTCATGTTCAAGCCGGCGGCGCCGGTAGAAATCTGCAGTTCGCTCATATCATCACAGCCTTTCGCGCAGGTACGGATGTTGTCTGCTCCAGTGCAGTCGTCATGATTCAGATTTCGCCACCACGAGCTGCCTCTGTCGTCATCGCCTCAAATCATCGGCTGCCGTCGTCGTTACGGGGACGACAGCCGTCATGGGAGAACCCATGTCTCCTGCACGGCCAAGAGTCGTCGGGACGACCTGGACGACGGAAGCCGCCTGTCCGGAGGAGGCAGCCCCGACGGTCGTGTCGGCTGCCTTGGCGCCGCGACCGATGAGGCCGAAGAGCAGGCCGATTGCTGCAATGGCAAAGCCGGACAGGATCGTACCGACGCAGGTGAATTTCTGCCAAGTCGGGGCGTTCGGTACGGGCATCAGGAAATAGTAGTACCACAGCCCCGCCCAGATGATCAGCAGCGTGCCAACGGTGACGTATTTTATCGCGCCGGCCGCGCTTCGGGATTGGTTTCGAAACAACTCGAACATGATGGATCTCCTGAAAATTAATGTCTGTTCCGCACTATCAACGACGTACTGTGAAACATGATACCGGTTCCTTACAGCCAAGCAAGACTGCGCAATGATGCTGGCATCCGACTGACTCGTTAGCGGAGGATGTTGGCTCCTGACAGGGCCGCTTGTAGCTCCTTGATACCGTCACGTGTCACGTCGAAAGGACCGCCGGGAACCAAGCAAAGATTCACCTCCTTCAAGTTATGATGACTCTGCAGTTCCTTCAGTCCCGCATCGGTGATCTTCGTACCGCGGAGGTCGATGGTATTCAGCCCCTGCCGTCCTCGCGTCGACGATGCAAAGATTTGGCGGCATCCATGATTCAGTATCTTTGTGAATCGCCAGGCTGTGCTTTGAAAACCAAATATGTGCAACAACGGTATCCTTACACTAAAACCGATGGCCGCACTACTCATTCTGCCGCCCTTCCTGCTGTGATTTCTCAATCCTGTGGCTGATCCGCGCGAGAGCTGACAGGATGACGAACGCCAGCACCGCTCCAAGGACCGCTGAGGCTTCACGCCCCAGACCTGCAGCGATGCCAATGGCAGCGGTGAGCCAGATGCCGGCTGCTGTCGTCAGCCCCTGAACTTCCCCGCCGCGGCTGTCCTTGACGATGGCACCAGCTCCAAGGAATCCCACGCCCGCCACGATTCCCTGAATCACGCGACTGAGATCCGCGTTGGACAGCCCCGCCTGCTGTGGAATCAGCACAAACAACGCGGCTCCCAGCGAAACAAGCATATGCGTGCGAAGTCCTGCCGCCTTGCCCGCGCGCTCTCGGTCATAGCCCAGCATTCCGCCGAGAATTGCCGCAAGCGTCAGTCGCACGGTCATCCGGATCGCCTCACCGGTATCAGGCAAGTCTGAGAAATCCAGGGCAACCTTCTGCCACCAGTCCGTCAACATTACGTCCGACATTTTGCAACTCCCGAACAGTCTACAGCGGTCACGATGACGCTGTTAGAATGCCGATTAATTCATCATACCGTCGCTATTGCGACGAGGCACCCAATCGAATGCACCTGAGTACGCATCTATGAGTGATTGGGGAAAACTCGTTAAACTGTTAGCCGAGGGCATACACGTTACTAAGAACACGATCCTGCCTGCGGCCGACTGTTACATGCAGGATCACTTTTACATCAGGGGTTACGATGCTCGCGTGTTTCCGCCCAGAACGGTAAGTACTTCTCCTGAGATGTAGCTCGAATCTGCATTCGAGGCGAAAAATACAAAAGCTGGAGCAACTTCTTCGGGTTGGCCCGGCCGTTGCATCGGCGTATTCGCTCCGTGTTTCGAGACCTGTTCGCCAGATTTGGAGACAGGCTGCAGCACGGTCCAGATCGGGCCTGGTGCCACGCAATTGACTCGTATTTTTCGGTCCGCAAGATTGAGAGCGAGCGACTTGGTAAAAGCATGAATCGCTCCTTTAGTCGAAGCGTAATCGATCAATGTCTTATTACCTTCAAGGCCAGTGATAGATCCACAATTAATGATTGTCGCCCCTTCTTTCAAATACTTCAGGGCTGCCTTAGCCATATAGAAATATCCAAAGATATTTGTGCGGAACGTGAACTCAAATTCCTGATCTGAAATGTCCTCAAGTTTTTCGTGAGTCTGCTGATAAGCGGCATTGTTAACCAGAATATCGAGCCTTCCAAACTTTTCGACGGTCATATCGATCGCTGATTTGCAGAAGTCCGGTATCGTGACGTCGCCCGGTATCAACAGCACGGAACGGCCTTCTCGTTCGATGGCTACCGCGGTTTCTTCAGCGTCGGATTGTTCGGCTTCAAGATATACAATGGCAACGTCTGCCCCTTCACGAGCAAACAACACGCACACGGCTCGGCCAATTCCAGAATCGCCGCCTGTCACCATTGCTACCTGGTCCTGCAGCTTCCCGGACCCTCGATAGTTCGGCGCGCGGTAGAGAGGGCGCGGCGTCATTTGTGACTCGATGCCGGGTTTCTCCTGAGTTTGCGCAGGCATAGTCGCTGCGTTGTCTCGAGTTTCTTTGGTCATGATTTTTTTCCTTCAGGAGTCTTTCATTCGCCGAATCATTTTTGCAAACGCCAAACCGCTGTTCAGTGAGTGCCAAATCCACCAGCCAATTCACACATTGGAAGTTGAACGCCCAACGTGTTCGATCAAAGCCCGATTGAGCGAGCCGACATGTCAGGATTGGATGACGGCAAACCTGACAGAGCGTGGGCAGAGATCTACTTCAAACTCGATCGCGCAGACCTTTAACGCCACTCGCTTCGGCACAATGGTCACAGCAATAGATTACTCCATCAGCCTCCAACCCGTGCCCGATGATACGGCAGCGACACTGTCCGCAGGTGGGCGCTAAAGCCTGAATTGCACATTCGAAACTATCGAAAAAATGCGACTCTCCGTCGCTGATAATCTCGAAACACTTGTCGTACGTATTTCCACAAGTCTCGCACGTGTTCATGGTTTCCACCCTGCCTTCCTCACAATGGTTAATGACATTTTCAACGAAACAACCTACACCCTGCCGGACGTTGCCGGCTGATTCCCTCAAATTCGCATTCGCCATGGTGGCGTTCCGCTGTTAGTCGTGGATCGCTCTGCAATCCGACGTTGGACCGCGGAGCGATCCACGACAGTTAATTCTGCCCCGGTCCTAAGTCGGCGACAGAACGACCTTGATGCATCCGTCTTGTTTATCTCTGAAAGTCTCATACGCTGCAGGAGCCTCGTTAAGTGTGAGTCGGTGAGTAATGACGAATGACGGATCAATCTCTTCCGCTTCAATTTTCTGGAGGAGCGGTTTCAGATAACGCTGCATATGAGTCTGGCCAGTCTTCAGCGTAAGCCCCTTATTCATTAAGGCTCCAAATGGTAATCGGTCAACCATGCCGACGTACGCACCCGGCACAGAAATGGACCCGGCTTTTCGACAGCACATAATGGCTTCGCTCAACACATTTGCGCGATCCGCGGTCAGGACGGCTGACTTCACCTTCTGCATCGCCGTC
>JAYTAK010000062.1:0-5092 GCA_043737515.1 Candidatus Kuenenia sp.
GCTATTTCAGATAACCGCGTGTGACAGGAACTGCATGAGCCTCCTGAATTTCTATGACAAAAAGCGAATCACAATCACGAGCGCGTAAACGTTTTTCAAAAGTGTTTTGAAAAATGACATTTCGCGGTGCGCAAAGAAGGCGCAGAAATCTTTCTAAAAAAGTACTTGACAATGCTAGAAGAGCCCGATGGAAGCGATCTCGAAACAAACTACCGAATCAGCGCGAGCAGTTCTTCGGCGGACAGTCGGCCGGTGGTGTCGGTCCCTTCCAGCAGGCTGTCGGCGAGATCGCGCTTAGTGGCATGCAGGTCAAGGATTTTGTCCTCAATCGTGCCGCGCGTAATAAAGCGATAGATCGTCACCGGTCGCAACTGGCCCATGCGATGAGCCCGGTCGGCGGCCTGGTCTTCGACGGCGGGATTCCACCACGGATCCATGTGCAGCACATAGTCCGCGGCCGTCAGATTCAAGCCAGTTCCGCCCGCTCTCAGGCTGATCAGAAACACATCGCCTTCGCCGTTTTGAAACGCCTCGACGCTTCGCTGACGTTCTTTCATCGGCGTTGAGCCATCCAGATACTGATAGGCGACACCTTTGCGATCCAGCTCCGCCCGCAGGATGGAAAGGTGGTCCACAAACTGGCTGAAAACCAGCGCCTTGTGTTTGTTCTCCAGAAGCTCATCGATCGTTTCCGAGAACGCCGTCAGCTTCGCTCCGGGCAGTCCGCAGTCAGGCAGCAGAAGACTCGGGTGACAGCAGGCTCGCCGCAGACGCATGATTTCGGCGAGAATCCTGATATGCTGACCGCCTGCGTCGTCGGTCTTCTTTGTGAGTTCCTTCACCGCCCGCTGACGAGCCGCTTCATAAAGCAGGGCTTCGTCATCCGGCAATGTGACAGGCACTGTGACTTCAATGCGGGGCGGCAGTTCGCTGAGCACCTGCGTTTTCGTGCGCCGCAACAGAAACGGCTGCACGAGTCGCTTGAGCTGTTGTCGCACATCGCGGTTCTTGTCGCGTTCAATCGGCAATGCAAATCGCTGATGAAACTGTTCGATGGAACCCAGCAGCCCCGGATTGATGAACTGAAACAGGTTCCATAGTTCGCCCAGATGATTTTCAATCGGCGTGCCCGTCAGGATCAATCGAAAATCTGCATTCAGTGACATCGCCGCCTGCGAACGTTTTGTCAGTGTGTTTTTGATGGCCTGCGCTTCGTCCAGAATCGCAGTATGCCATTGAATCGCCTGCAGACGTTCGGCTTCATTGTGCAGCAATCCATAGGTGGTGATGACGACATCCCGAGGGCCGAGTTCCGCAAAAAAGGCATCGCGGTCGCCCGCCCCGAACATGCGTGGATTCAGCGTCGGGGCAAACCGATGCAGTTCCGCCTCCCAGTTGAAACAAACCGACGTCGGTGCAATGATCAGCGCCGGGCCGTCGCCGCCGCGACGCAGCAGCATCGCAATGGCCTGCAGAGTCTTGCCAAGCCCCATGTCATCCGCCAGACATGCACCGGCACCCCAGTGAGCCAGCCTGCAAAGCCAGCGGAAGCCTTCCACCTGGTAGTCACGCAGTTCGGCATTGAGCGTCGATGGCACTTCGGCCACGACATCGCCTGCATCGCGGATGCGCTTCAGGCACGCCTTCCAGTGCTTGTCGGCCTTGAGCGTACACCACTCGTCGATATCGCTCAGCGCGGCTGCGCGGATCTGAGGAAACCGCAGCGTGTTTTCCCTGCGCTCGCCAAACGCCGCCAGGTCCGCCACGCGCTTGCGAAGTTGTTCAGTCAGTGCCAGAAACCGACCGTCGCTGAGTTGTACAAAGCGACTCGGGCTGACAGACACAAACTCCATCAGTTTCAGCATATCCAGTTTGATCAGCTCATCGACGACCAGTTCTCCGGACGCCGCGAACCAGTCTTTGTCGCGTTCGATACGGACTCGCAATTGCGACGAATCTGCCGAACCTGCCAATCGCAAAGATTGCCCCTGCGGCCAATGGATGATCAGTTTTCCCTTCTCCCGCAGCGGCTCGATTTCCAGCAGCATGTCGAGTGCTTCGTCGGCGAAAGAGAATTCGAACGCGGACAGTTTTCCGTCCGAGATTTTGCTCAGAGACGGGCAGGCGGCCAGAATCTCATTTGCCAGTTTGCTTTCGCGCTTCAGATCCCGCTTCGTGGAGACGGATTCCCCCAGCACTTCGGCGAAGACATTTTCGCCGCCTTGTCCCGGCGCGAAGAATGGTCCATGCTCGCCAAATGGCTGCACGAAAAACTCGGCTCGCACGCCCGCGTGATACGGCAGCAGGTGGAGATGAGGGCGCGCTTCCGCCGTGACTTTTGTGACGTTGGCATCAGCCGCGCCGTCCTTGAACGTGATGTCGGACTGCACAGACAGCAGAGTCGACAGCGACTTCGCCGTCGCCAGCACGTCCGCCTCGCCGCTCTTCGGCACGTCCAGAGTTCCGTCAAGAATACTGGCCATCTTCAGTTGTTCGCGGGTAAATGTCACGAGGACCAGACGGTGAGCGCCGTCCTTCATCAGGACCGTGTCATCGTCGTCGCCGCCGCCCGGCTGCGGATCGAGTTCCAGCCGCAATCCGGAACTTGTTTTGCGAATCACCAGTTGCGGCCGTCGTGTGGTGATCTCCAGCGGCTGAGTGCGATTGCCGGGGCTGAAAATCAGCGGATGACCGACGAGAGCCGGAAGTGCTTCGTCCGAATGGAGGTTGTAAACGGTTTCCGTGTACCGATAGTACCCGGTCGAAACTTGAGATTCCTTAATGGATTTGCAGACAGCACGGTCCTGATCGGTCAGAAATGCGAATTCTTTTTTTGAATGACCCTGGTAAAGCCGCTGCAAGGCGACCGGTCGTCCTTTGGTCCATGCGCCGCCTGAAAGCTTCTGAATAAAAGGACTGAGCTGTGCATTGCAGCGGCCCTTGTGCTCGGAGACATGCAACTCCCAGATCATGCGCTCGTCGTAACCGGTGGCGGATGGCGAAACTTTTCGTGCGACTGGAGTGCCATCGACCATTTGCCGCAACGAATCCAGCTTGCGTTTCCAGAGCGACGTCTGCTGGATCCACGACAGCATCGGATGAGTGCCCAGCAGAGCATGCCGCTGCCCCTGAACAATCTTATCTTCTGATCCCTTCGTACAGACGGCAGCCGCATCTTCGCACAACGCCGCCAGCCATCCGAAGCCCAGATCGTCATACGACTTTGCCGCTGCGCCGAGCGCGTTGCTCCATGGGACAGACTCTTCCGGAAGGAACCATTTGGCCACATGCACAACGATCGCTTTGACGAGCGGCACTGAATGGACTGGTTTCAGAACCAATGCTGACTTGAAGGCAGCTTTTGATTTTGTGCTTGGTGAATCTGCGTAATTGACTGCAGCAAAAATCAAATCGGAAATGACTGTCAGCTCGGTTGGCCATTGTGCCTGAGCCGCACTATTGAGTGTCTTCAGATTGGCGCGAGACTGAGGATCCGATTTCCGCAACAACAGTAGAAGATGCATCAGGCCCGGCAGAACCGGAAGCACAACATTTCGCTTGCCGGTGACTTTGCGGAGCTGGGTTGTCAGATTCTCAAACGCACTTTCGGCTGCGTCATACTGTGCGGTGAGAAATGCGAGACAGCCACTGGCGGCAGTGTTGCCGCGAGAATCGTATTCGGACAACGATTGAAGTCCAGCCAGATCGCCGCTTGCCGCCAGTTGGTTGACCCGCAGATCGCGCATCTCTTCAGAGATCTGTTCATGCCAGTTAACAAAGGCGTCCAATGCTTCAATCACATCTGGCGAACCAACGCTGGTCAAGAGACTCTGTGCCACCGGATCAAGGAGAACTTCCGGCTGAAGCTCGTCGGGCGTTTGTGCATACAATTCAGGATTGAAAGGATTCAGCAGTCCGAGTGGGTGCAATTCCGGCGTTGCCTTTGCCAGTTCCTGTTTCGCGGCCGTAAATGCCGCAACGTCTCCGCGATAGAACGCAATCCGAGCCCATCGACGAGCGTCTCGTGCCGACGGATCCGAATCACGCGCCCGGCCGAAGTCTGCTGCGAGACCAGCCCTCGCGCTTTCAATGGCTTCTACAATCAGCGGAAAGTCGCCGTTCTGGATAGACTGCTGGACAGCCAGGTCCTGAAAGGGCTTTGCGATCTCGACAAACGTCATGTTGGAGTCGCTGCGATAAACAAGGCCCCGATCGCATAATTCTTTCAGGTACGTTTTGAGAAGAGTCTGAGTGATCTGGCCGGACTTTGTTGCGGCCGTTGCCCAGCCGCAAGCCCTGAGAATATGACGAATCGTCGCCTGGCTGATTCTAGTTTCGCACAGCGCGAACACCTGAAACAACCGCTGCGCCATCAGGGACAGCCGTCCGTCGGCATTCTTCAGATTCAACTCGTTCATGCGTACTTACTCGATCAATTCCATCTGTGCCGGTCAGCCATCACAAAACGCGATGATCTCACGAATACGGTTCCGATGCCAGTCACGCCGGAATCATGCTCCCATTGGTCACGGCGATCGCTCACTCAGCAGCAACTCCGCCACTGCATTCCCATTCACTCGCGGCTTCCCCCGGGACGAGCCCGGCGGAGTGGATTTAAGGCGAGCGGGGGATGTTAATCCCCTGATATTCGTCGCGAACCCAAGCAAATCAGGGGACTAACGTCCCCCGCTCGCCGTTAGAATTCCTTAAATCCACGCCATTGGGGCTCGCCCCGATGGGATCACAATTGAGCTGCTACCAATACGCCGCAGCACCCATTCGGATTTCCATCGGGCTCTTCCCGATGGGATCACAATTGAGCCGCTACCAATGCGCCGCAGCACCCATTCGGATTTCCATCGGGCTCGCCCCGATGGGATCACAATTGAGCCGCTACGGTGCAGATCAGCCCACTCAATCGCGGCTTCCCCCGGGACGAGCCCGGCGGAGAGCGGATGCTGCTTTCTGCCGGAAGAGGTAGCTTGTCAATTGTGCGCTCCATCGGGGCGAGTTGGCTATAGTCTTTGAAGTTGGTATATCAAAAAAAGAGGGGATGCCTCGAAACTGGTGTTTTTCCCGCAGGCACCAGAAA
>JAYTAK010000063.1:0-5087 GCA_043737515.1 Candidatus Kuenenia sp.
ACTACCACTTCCGGATCTTCGGCAGGCGCACCGCAGACAAATGACAATACCCAGGCTTTGTCTGAATAGGTCCCCGTGAGCAGGTCCAGTTTCTGCGCCGTCCCGGTTTTTCCGAAGATCGACATCCCCGGAACCTTCGCAGACTTGCCGGTCCCGCGTTCGACCACCTGCTTCATCGGTTCCTGAACCAACCATTCGGCAATATCAGAATCCAGGAGGACTGACTGCACATCGGCCCCAGGTTCGACGATCTGCGAGCCGGACACGGTGTCCAGCTCGCTGCGGTCGGATCTTTTCAACAGGTGCGGTCTGACAAGTCGTCCGCCATTCGCCAGCGCAGCATGGGCGGTGATCAATTGGAGAGGAGTCACAGCGAGTTCCTGCCCCATCGGAATGGACCCCAGTGAATACACGTTCCACTGGGCGACAGGTCGAAGTAACCCCGGCAATTCTCCCGGCAGTTCGATCCCCGTCCGGCGACCGAAACCAAACGCCCGAGTCGCCTCATACAGTGATTCAATGCCCATGCGTTCGCCGATTTTCGCCATGCCGATGTTGCTCGATTTTACCAGCACATCCTCCACGCTCAGCGCGCCGTACGAATGATGGTCGTGCAGAATGCGCGGTCCCATGCGATAGACGCCAAAACTGCAATCGATCATCTCGTCAAATGCCAGAGTTTTGTCCTGAATCGCCCAGCCGACAATGAAGGGCTTGAACGTCGAACCGGGTTCAAAGACTGCCGACACTGCCAGATTTTTCCACGCGGCGTCAGGGACTGCCAGCAAAGCGTTCGGATCGAAACCAGGACGGGACGCCATGGCCAGAATCTCCCCGGATTGCGGCACCATTACGATTGCGCATGCGCCATTCGGCTTCCATTCTTCCATCAACGCATCGAGTTGCTGTTCCGTTTCGATCTGTGTGAGCAAGTCGATTGTCGAAACGACGGTCTGCCCATGCTGTGGAGCTTGAGACCTTTCAGCCGCGACTTCCATAATGATCCCGCGTGCATCGCGCGTCATGACGCGGTTGCCATCCACGCCGCGAATGACGTCATGCAGACTTTGTTCAAGCCCGCCCTGTCCGACGTTGTCGATGTTGCGGATTCCCAGTACATGCGAGGCGAAACTGCCTTGCGGATACTGACGTCGATATTCACGGCGCAGCCCCCACGCCGTCTTTGGCAGATTCAGCCTGCGAATCGCAGTGACTTTGTCATCGCTGATGCGTCGTTCAATCCAGACGAAGCGTTTGTCGGCGTTGTCAGCGATTCGATGATACAGTTCGTCGGTGTTGAGATTCAGGATCGGGCCGACCCGCCACGCAAAGTCCCACGGGTCCTGAATCTCATCCGGCACGGCAAACAGACTGTCGCAGGGAATTGTCATGGCCAGAACCTGACCGTTGCGATCAAGAATCTCACCAGGCCGTGCGGGAATCACTTCGCTGAAAATGCTTTGCCGCGTGACTCGATCATTCATCAACTGCCGCTGCGCACCCTGAAGCTGGATCAGCCGCGTGACGAGTACTGCCCAGCCCATGAAGACGAGTACCGAGACCAATCCAAATCGCCACGATCGTGGTGCGGTCGATGGCAAATCGTTGCTCGGTGGTGCGTCTGTCGATCCGTCCGCGAAATTATCAGCCTCGACCCACGTATCTTCATCCAGATCAGAGGACGAAGATTTCTGCGCTTGCGGAGTCGCAGCGTCATCGGTGGCTTCGGACGGAATGAGAGCGTCGTCGAGAACCTCATTCATTCAGTCGATCCCTTCAGGATTGAAAGGATGCTGAAACCGCAGCAACGGCAAACCCTCGCCAGTTGATTTCGATGGTTCGTCGCGACGATCAGCGACACGGCTTCGACGGCGTTCCGGTTTCGGTTGTTGTTTCGACTGACGTGTTTCGGCTTCCTGCGCTGCTGCCAACTGAGCGGGTGCCGTGAGTTGCTGTGTCTCCAGCCGCAGTCGCACGAGAAGGTCGAGCAGCACGTCGGTCTGGTAGTACTGCACACTCACCGTGCGGCGCATTTCCAGCGTTTGTTTCTCCAGCCAGACTCCGGCCATTGAAACAAGGACGACCAGCATCAGTCCTGCGGCGAATCGAAAGTACACGGTAAATCCTGACTCAATCGAATCTGTTCCATCCGTGGTTGAACGCACGACTCAGCGAGTCATACTACGGAGATCATTCACAGCGCAGCAGAAAGCCCCGCGAATTCAGGCACTGCGCGGGGCTCTTGCTCACTTGTGATTTATCGAACGGCGACTGGTTACGGCACCACATGGACCTCGGCCGCATCGGCAGGAAGTGCCAGAATCAATCCGGCTTTCAGTTTGTTCGGATCTTTCACGACAGACTGATTGAGCCGATAAATCTCAATCCAACGAGAAGACCGGCCCAGAAAGCGTTCGGAGATTTCAGAGATCGTTTCCCGTTCCCCCACCCGATACGCCGGAGTGCCGTCTTCGAGGATCAGAAATTCGGCGGGCTCCTGAATCTTTGGCTGTGAATCGACAAAGAATTCCGGATAGCGTTCCTCAAGCACTTCTTTAGCGGGCACCAGCACGACCATTCCCGGTCGCATGTTCTTCGGTTCCGAAATGCGATGCTGATTGAACACCGCCAGCGCAGAGAAGTATTTGACTGTGCCATACACTCGCTTCGAGATCTTGGTGTAGTTGTCGCCGTTTTGCACGACGACAGATTCAAACGTCGCGCCATCATCAGGAGCACTGTGAGACACGCCGTTCTGATAGTTGAACGCCGCCAGACTGAATTTTCCGTCCGCGCCCGATCCGGCAGCCGTGCGGATTGAGTTGCCCGGTTTTCGCCCGCCGGGATTCTTCACGGCATTAAAGCCACGGGAATCGGAACTCTGTTTCTGCGGTGAGGACTCGGTCGATTGCTCCGACAGTGCAGGGAAGCTGGACAGAGACTCGACGGGTTCTTCCTGAGGAGCTTTCGCAGTCGTGCCATTGTCTTCCTGCAGGAATCCGTTTCCAAAATCATCTGACTGCTGCGGTTCAGCCATCGCCAGCAATACCGGTTCCTGAACCTGCTCTGTCCCGGAGAATGATGGTCCTTCAGGAGACGGATCGAAACTGAGTTCGTTTGAATTCGGCTGTTCGTTCGAAGCCGCTGACTGCGCCGCAAGTGGATTTACTTCGATGTCGGCGGACGCCGAGGTCGAATCCGGAAACGAGGCTGAGGCATCGGTGATTGCCGGTGTCTCGGGAGTTGCAGTGGAATCCGGCGATTCAGTTTCGAGGTTCTCTGAGAGACTGAAGTCCGGCAGCGAAGGTGGCGGATCGACCAAGCCGGGCAATGCGTCTTCGAGTGGTTCCAGTATCGGAACGTCACTGGATGCCAACTGAGACGCGACCCGCTCATCAGCCTGTGCTGAACCCTCAGGCTGCGTTACGGCTGGTTCGTTGAGCGTGTCGAACGTTTCTGTCGCCGATCGGTCTGCAGGTGCGGCATCCGACAGGACAACCTCAGAATCACCAAACGGTGAGCCGTCACTCAGGCTTGCAATATCAACGATCGGATCATTCACTGCGTCCGGTGGCTGCTGGTTGATGATTTCCTGAGCAGGATTATCCGGTGATGCATCTGGCGGTGTGGTCCCGGTCGGTGCAATCGCAGCCCTCGTCAGGTTCTGCTGATGCAGGTCCATCTTGTGATAGACAAGGAAACCAAACGCAAACACCAGGATGGTGATCACCATGATGCCCAGTCGCGCCTCATGGCTGGCGGCGGGTTTGGCTTCGCTGGTTTCGAGTGTAGTCAAGAGTTGCCCTGCCACCGAGCTGCTCTCAGCTTTGCTGACCGGCTGCGTGGGTTGAGTCGAATTTCCGCCGGTGCCGCTTCGAGCGGCGTTTTTGTCAGAACTTGCCATCCCTGGTGTCCTTTGAACGCATTCTTAACGATTCGGTCTTCCAGCGAATGAAACGTCAGGATGACCGCGATTCCGCCGGGATTCAAGATCGTCGGCAGAACTTCGGTCAACATGCGTTCCACATGCTGCAGTTCATCATTCGTGGCGATTCGCAGTGCCTGAAACACGCGAGTCGCCGGGTTTCGACCTCCTGCGGCACGGGCAGTTCCGACTGCGTCACGCACACAGGATTCCAGTTCTTCCGCCGTCGTCACCGGATGTCCCAGTTGTCGTCGTCGGACTATTTCAGAAGCCACCTTCGCGGCCGCGGGTTCTTCACCATGCGTGCGAAAAATGTCTGACAGTTGTTTTTCTTCAAGAGTTCGCAGCAATTCTGCAGCCGGTCGCCCTTCATGCGGATGAAATCGCATGTCCAGCGGACCACCTGCGTCAAAGCCAAATCCTCGCTGGCGATCGGACAGTTGGTCCGACGACAAACCAAGATCCAAAAACACTCGATCGACACCGACGATGCCCAGTTGCTGCAGGATGCCGGAAACATCCGCATAGCTGGAACGCAGAAGATGAAGGTTCTTGTATTGTTCGTGTTGTAGTTTCTGCCCGGCGATCGCCAGCATCATCGGGTCTCGGTCAAGCCCGATGAGTTGTCCGGTTTCGCCAAGAGCCTTGAGTATAAGTTGACTATGTCCACCCGCTCCGACCGTTCCATCAAGCACCGTGAGGCCCGCAGTGATCTGCAACCAGTGCAGCACTTCACGCGGCATCACCGGGACATGAACCGGACGATGTTCAGCAGATGGCATGAGATAAGGGGGAAGACTGAGGAAGGGAACCAAACCACGCCGCAGGAAAGGTCGCTGGCGCAGAAGTGACTGGTGGAGAGGACAGTATCGTACGCAGGACTCAACTTTAGAGAAAGATCAGATTCATGCCGACATCATCCGACCGCCGCCGTGGGATGCGTCAAAAACCAGCAAAATCTGCCGTAGAGTGTTGAGTCTCGACGGAATCAGGAACAGCAGACCGCGCTCTTCTCGTGGGGAGGTCGGCTGGCGTAATCGAGCAGCGTTACGCGCCATGAAAGAGATTGAGAAAGCAGACTCAACCAGCAGGGGGAGCCGATGCAACGGAAGATCCCCAGGGAACTCAGCCGCCTGCCTCCTCCGACATCCTTGTCGGTCTG
>JAYTAK010000064.1:0-2189 GCA_043737515.1 Candidatus Kuenenia sp.
TCAAGCATCGCCGTCACACGCATTGTTGTTCAAAAATCTTCAGGATCATTCACGCTATGAGAAAAAGTAAAACACTCGCCCGGATCCGTAACAACCAGACGGTGCGCATGTGTTGCCTTGGTCACTATATGCCGTTCTTTGTCAAACAGGCGGCTCACTTCGGTTTCGACTGTATCTGGCTGGACCTGGAGCATCGGAATTTCTCGGACCGCGACGTCCAGGCATTGCTGGCCTACTCGCATCTGCATGACATCGACATCATGGTCCGCCCGGCCACGCTGGAGAAAACTCGACTCTACCGTTATCTCGAAGACGGCGCGGCCGGGTTAATGATTCCACACGTTAACACGGCGGAGAAAGCCCGGATGCTGGCGGATGCGGTGAAGTTCCCGCCGATTGGTGACCGCGGTCTGGATGGTGCCGGACTTGACGCGGACTTCTATGTCGGTGACGCCGACTCGTTCGCGAAACAGGCAAATGAAGAGACCTTTCTTGTCGTGCAGATCGAAACACTGCAAGCGGTCCGGAATGTGGACGAGATTGCCGCAGTTCCCGGAGTCGATGGCTTATTCATCGGCCCCGGTGACCTTGGGCTGCGGACGAAGCTTGACCCCAGTGAGGGGACGCTGGAGTCGGCATACGAACGTGTCGCGGTTGCCTGCCAACGACATGGCAAAGCGTGGGGTGCGCCCGTGGGGACGCCGGAGATCATGAGGCAGCGCCAGAAACAGGGCGGCCAGTTACTCAATCACGGCGGTGAATTCGGCGCCGTTTTGAATATGCTCAAGGACTGTGCCGCAGCGTTTAAGACCAGTGAAGAGAAAGCTTCGTGATGAACCTGACTGGCAAGGTTGCACTCATCACGGGAGCGGGTCGCGGGATCGGAAAAGGCTGCGCTGTGCAGCTCGCGCGGCGCGGGGCGGACATCATCATCAATGATCGTCCCGGCAGTCCGGATCTTGAGGCCACCGCCGCCGAAATTCGATCGCTGGGACTAATCTGCCACGCAATCGAAGCAGATGTGTTCTCCAGATCCGGCTGCGAACAATTGCTGACTGCGGCTCTCGCAGCGTGTCCACGGATCGACATCCTCGTGAGCAACCCGGCGTACAGTCGTCGTTGCGCATTTCTTGACTACCCGCCTGAGGAATTTGAACGAACAATCAACGGGACTCTCACCAGCGGCTTCCACATGAGCCAACTGGTTGGTCGCCACATGGTTGCTCGCGGTGGAGGAGGCAAAATCGTCTTTGTCTCCAGCGTGCAGGCCGAGATGCCGATCAGTCTGTGTTCGGCCTATGGAGCGGCCAAGGCCGGTCTGAATCACCTGACGAGATCGATTGCGGTCGAATTGGCACCACATCGCATTAACGTCAACGCCATCGAGCCCGGCTGGATCGACACGCCCGGTGAACACATCGCGTTCTCAGACGAAACGATTGCCAGCGAAGGTCAGCGTTTGCCCTGGGGACGACTGGGATTGCCGGAAGACATCGGCAATGCCGCAGCGTTTCTGGTGTCAGATGAGGCTGACTATATTACGGGGACCGTGTTGCCCGTGGACGGTTGCTTCCGCTTCAAAGACTGCCGCGCTGAGTCGATCATTCCGCTGACGGAACCTGGACGATGACGTTGCAGCTCAGAAAACTCGAATTCCGTTCGCCGCTCGCCGGGCCTCGTTTGTTGATCACTGGTTGCGTCCATGGTGATGAATTTGAGCCGATCGCAGCGATTCGCCGATTGGTAACCTTGTTCGAGCGACATGCAGGGGCCGTGTCAGGTTTTCGCGGAACCGTCGCACTGATTCCTGTCGTGAATGAGTCGGCTTTTCTGCGAGGCCATCGCTGCGCGGCCGACGGACTTGACCTTGCACGGACATGCCCGGGTCGATCGGACGGCAGTGTCACCGAACAAACCGCATGGGCACTCAGCGAAGCAATTCGCAGTGCCGACTACTATGTCGATCTGCATACCGGCGGCACAGAACTGAGCGTCTATCCGCTGTCCGGCTATATGCTGCACACAAACCAGGATGTTCTTGAAACACAGCGACGCATGGCACAGGCATTCAATCTGCCGGTCGTCTGGGGAACGTCAGCCGAACTGAATGGCAGGTCGCTCTCAGTCGCCCGCGATGCGAACATTCCGGCGATCTATTGCGAGTATCTGGGTTCAGCCACCTGTGATCC
>JAYTAK010000065.1:0-5086 GCA_043737515.1 Candidatus Kuenenia sp.
GCCGAAAGTGCTGCCAGCGATTGTTCTGCATGATGTGCGCAGTCAGCGAATTCACGAAGTGCTGTCGGCCGCATTGAAGGAAAATAAAAAGCATGTGAAGGCGAAGATATTGAGCGGGACGCTGCTGCCACGATAGGCCCACATCTTCTTCTGCAGTTCAGCGCGATCGCGACGACGATTGATGAACAGAAACAGACTGCCGTCATTCGGCTCACGAGAAAACTCACTGCGGACAAAACCCGTGAGTCCATCGAAACTCTTCCGCAGATCCGTGGCCGTTGTGCATAGAAAAATCGAAACTCCGGAAGGGATCGCAATCATCGATCAAGACGAGTTGATCATCGAACATTATCGTCGCATTTTCCCCATTGCTCGCGGCTCAGACATTTGTGGCCGCCGTCCCCAGAGATTCCAGTCGCTTAAGCCACGCTTCGAAATGCGGGCATTGAACTCGAATACTTTCCAACCCAATCAGTTCCGCGACTTGCGGACCGAACGTTGGCTTTGAGCCTTCGTATTGCGGGAATTTGCTGATGATCCGCTTTGACGGCGCTGTGTGCTGTCCGTCGTTGATCCATTCTGGATTCGCAACTCCGTCAGCGATCTTCTGCAGGGCCGAGATTTGTGATGTTGCATTTTCAAAGAAGAACTCGAATTGGGACACATCGACAAACAGGTATGTCTCGAACTCGTGTAACTGGATGAATGGAATAAATCGATGGTCGCTTGTCGTGACTTGCCAGGACGATTCAAGAGCTTCGACCCATTTGTACGGATTATTTCGTAACCTCTGAGCTTCATCAGCTCCGGGAAATCCAACATGCAAGGCGTAGAGGTCGATCATTGTCGTGAAGTATACATCACTTGCTGATTCCTGCGAAAGAAAGCGAACAATATCGTTCTGCATCGCTTGAAAGTTCCTGCCACCACCACGATGCACGTTACCCTTCTTGCGACCGTGGGCGATCAGCACCGGGTTATGCATGTAGACACCAAACTTCGCCAAATGCGGTTTCAACACCGTATCTGCGAACGTCTGTTCGGTTTGACCCTCAGCGAACAGGTAAAGACGGGCCATCAGTGCGGACCTCCACCAATGATATTCTTCTCCCAGACTTCCCCCAACGAGTAGTCCTCCAACCAATCGTTGAGCTTTCCGGCATTCGGTCGTTCAAATCTGGAGGCTTCGCCATCGCGCTCTACTACAACGATGTCGTCTGCATCGAAGCTGTCCAGAAAAGTGCTGGACTGTGTGCTGACAAGTACCTGCGTGTGATGACTCACTGCTTGAAAGAGTGAGGCAACCACGTTTAAAGCGAACGGATGGAGTCCCAATTCAGGCTCGTCAACGACAATTAAGTAGGGAAGGTCATCCTCCGGTTGCAACAGCAGGGAAATCAAACAGATCGCACGCAACGTGCCGTCTGAAAGTTGGTGCGGACCGAACACGAGATCTGACTTTCGATGTCGCCAGTTCAGGATGATGTCTCGGCCGTTGGGACCAGTGGGCTCCAAGTCAAAGTCATCAAAGTATGGAGCCACTTGACGGATTGTGGCGACAATTCGCCGGTAGACGGTCTCCTTCTGTGACTTTAGTTTACAAAGAATTGCCGCCAGATTTGCTGCATCCGGCAGCATCCAGCGATTGTCGCCGACATAACAGTAGTTCCGGACTCTGGCAGTTGGTGACGTATCATGAAAATGGTAAACCCGACAGTGATTCAGCAGATGCCTAAGAGCTTTTGCCGTTGGCTCACCTTCGGCAGCTTTGTCGCCAATCTTCGATTCTTGATGGCCTGCTCCGAGGGGTACGACGCGAGGTGATTGATAGGAGGGTTGATGGAAGCGAAGATTCTCTTCTGCAAATACCAGCGAGTCCCCCGTAGCGTGAAATAACCGCATCTGGTAGGTGTCCGTGCCATTCTCAACCTCAAATTCAAACTCAGCTTCCAACTGAGGCGTTACCTTGGGGCCGAAATGGAGATTTGCCGTCGCTCGGCCTGTCTCTCCAATATGCTGCTGTAATCGCCCGGCCATAAGTTCATTCATCAGCTTGAAGAACGAAATCAGATTGCTCTTGCCTGCCCCGTTTGCGCCGATCAGGACGTTGAGGTCGCGCATCTCCAGCGACGTTGCCTTAATTGATCGAAAGCCTTCAATTCTTAATCTACGTAGTTTTGACATCTTGTTTTTCTTTTCCTTTCCGACTTCCTCAGCCCCTTTTGTGCGACGACCACGACGGTCGCAAACCTTACCAAACGACGTTATGTTTGTCGATCCCGTGGACGTTGTCTGGAAGCGAACGGACAGTCGCTGAGTCGAGACTTTGCGGGTTCAACGACAAATGAAGTGCGCCTCACACACTGATCTCCGTGAATGCGATTCATCCTGAAAGGATTGCAGAAATTAGCCGGTGGTCGCCGACAGGCGCACCACCGGTGAACCGAAGAAAGCGTAGTGCCACGCATTCTGAAGGGATGCCAGAAACGCCAATCAGGCACCCTGACCAGGGTGCTGAGGCAGTTTTTCCAACGTATCCGGTGGTGGCGATCTGCTTACCACCGGCTAATTTCTTGAACCGCTTCGCGGTAAAGCACACAATTCACAACTACATCCTTCACATTACCATGTTGGCCATCGACATCACGCACGCACTTAATTTGTCGATGAACCGTAATTTGGTAGCGAAACGAAGGTTCGGGCAGGGATATCCAAAGGCAAAACACAAATCGCATTTGGTTGCGGCTGAGCGAAGCGAAGCCGCGCTGGGCTTTTTGTACTACTAACAGTTGAGTTCTTGTTTTCTCGCGCAGATTCTCATGCGTCTGATTGCTGAAGTCAGGTCTGGCAAAAAAATGAGGGGCAGAAAAATACAGAACACGACTTGAGGTCTTTCTGCGATTCATTTTTCTGCCATGAATTTTTCTGCCACATGTCTTCCTGCGTGAATGACAACACTGTTCTTGTGTCCCGACTTCGACGATGGGTTGCGGGCGAAGCCCGCGCTGGGTTGTTTCGTGGCTAGAAAAAAAAGTCCCGATTGCTCGCGTAGTCAAATGAATTTCAGATGCTTCAATCCCAGTGAATAAGCGGGCCATTGTTTTCAAAAACCCCGGTTTCTACCGTCTCAAAATCCTTCACGGCGTGGCCTTACACTGCGTCTGCCTTGCGACCGGCACGCGGATCACTCAGCGCTGTCGGTTGAATCATCACTTGTTCCCGCCCGCAGACTGGAAATTGCAACTATGGCGTGCCGTCCAGTGTCGTTCGGAGATGACCGCTGCAGAGTGAAAGCAATCGCCGCGCTTCATCCGGCGAGACGCCTCGGAGTGCTGCGACGATGGCGGTTTTCACTTCGCCTCCGCACTGGTTCAGCAATTCAGCAGACTGCGACTGCGACAGATTTGTGAGGTCCGCAACAATCCGCTCCGAACGATCGCGGAGCTTTACGTTGGTCGCGCGGAGATCGACCATCAGATTCCCGTACGTCTTGCCGATGCGAACCATCGCTCCGGTCGTCAGCATGTTCAGCACCAGCTTCGTCGCCGTTCCGGCTTTCAGGCGTGTGGAACCGGTGATCACTTCCGGCCCGACGACGGGCGCGATCATCAGCTCGGCGATCTGAGCGACGGCTGATCCCTGATTGCAGGCAAATCCAATCGTAAACGCCCTGATCGAGCGTGCGTACTCAAGCGCGCCGAGCACGTACGGAGTGCGACCGCTGGTGGCGATGCCCATGACGACATCGCGCGCGGTCGCCTGCAGCGCTTTGAGTTCGGCGACTGCGGCCTGAGCATCATCTTCCGCCCCTTCGATGGCGCGGGTGAGTGCATCGCGGCCACCGGCGATGAGTCCGACGACCATTTCCGGCGACGTGCTGAACGTCGGCGGGCATTCGCTGGCATCCAGGACGCCCAGTCGCCCGGATGTCCCGGCACCGACATAGATCAACCGCCCGCCGCGCATAAACCGCTCGGCAATCACATCAATCGCGCGGGCAATGGCCAGTTCTTCGCGCGCGACGGCGGCAATCACCTGCTGATCTTCGGCATTCATCAGTCGCACGATTTGCAGTGGCGACAGACTGTCGATTGCGGCTGTGGCCGAATTACGAGTTTCAGTGGCACTGACGGGCAGCGGAGGTAGATTCACAATGTGCGTTCCGGATGTTCGATGGATTCGTTGACTGATTCTACTGAGCAGAAGCTGGTCAGGATGCCGCGTCAAACCCCGACGGAATCCTGATAAGAATTCAATTCGATATTCGGTGAGTCGGCCACATTCACCCAGACATGCACATGCGGCTTGCCGCGGAAATACCAGACGAAGGAGGGCCCTTCGAGCCGCCAATTATCCCAGAGACCGTCGCTGCCGAGATCGCCTTCCTTGTAGAATGCCAGTCGGCAGGCATCGAGACCGCCCTGGACTTTCAGGCAGCGTGTGACTTCTTCCTGGTCAGATTTCCGGAAGGGTTCCAGCAGCAGTTGTAAGACGGACTGCAGATGTTCCTTCTGGTCTGGCGAAAACTCGGTGACGGCAATTCCGTCGAACTTGCCATTCGGTCCGCGAAACCCGACCAGTTCTTCCGAAGGCATCCCTTCGATCACCAGCGCCTGCTCGCGCTGCCTGCCATCGAACATGTCGTACAACTTGTTCGCGGCGAGTGCCTGGTGCCAGAAGACGTTGCTCGGGTGATTTGGCTTTTCGTAAAGATCCTCGCCTTCGTGAGCGTACAGGATCGGACCGCCAAAGGCGACGTGTTCGGCACTGTTGCCGTCGCAGCGCAAGGTCATGTGCCGGCTGGCAAGGACAAATTCAAACTGGTTGGTGCCCGGCGTCCCGAAAATCGCGATCGATTGTCCGTTGCCAAATCCACCGACGTCATCCAGCAGTTGCCTGTCCCACCGCTCGCGCCAACCGGGTTCGGTCATGCCGTCAAAAATCTCGCGGATCAAATGCAGCTGGTCGGACGTGTAGAAACTGCTCTTGATCGAGGGCTCGGTGATCTTCCAGTTGTTTTCGAGTCGCGTTCGCAGCAGACCGCGATTCTTGTCCATGTGATTCCAGTCGAAACAGACCTGCGCCC
>JAYTAK010000066.1:0-5081 GCA_043737515.1 Candidatus Kuenenia sp.
TGTCCGGTCTGTCTGGGCCTTCCCGGTTCGCTGCCGGTGATGAATCGTCATGCGTTTGAGCTGTCGCTGACGACAGCTCTGGCATTGAACTGCGAAATCGCGCCGTGGACGCGATGGGATCGCAAGCAGTACTACTATCCCGATCTGCCAAAGGCGTATCAGATCAGCCAATACGATCTTCCGTTCAGCAGCAAGGGCTGGCTCGATATCGCGGCCGATGATCCGACGCAGCCGCCGCGGCGAATCCGAATTACGAGGGCTCATCTGGAAGAAGATGCGGGCAAGAACGTTCATGACGACAGCGTGCGCGGGGCGGAAAGTCGCGTCGATCTCAACCGGACAGGAACACCGCTGCTCGAAATCGTCAGCGAACCGGATCTGCGGTCGGCGTCCGAAGCACGCCGTTATCTGGAGAATCTGCGATCACTGCTGCTGTTTATCGAAGTGTCCGACTGCAACATGCAGGAAGGCAGTCTGCGCTGCGATGCGAATGTGAATCTGCACATTCACAACGCGGACGGCAGTCGCACGGCAACGCCGATCGTCGAGCTGAAGAACATGAACAGCTTTCGCAACGTCGAACTGGCTGTGGAATACGAAGTGCGCCGTCAGGCTGTCCAGTGGCAGAAGACCGGACAGAAAATCGGCGATGCCCCAAAACAGACGCGAGGCTGGGATGCAGAACGCAGCGTCACCTTTGCGCAGCGCGAGAAAGAAGAATCATCGGACTATCGCTATTTCCCGGACCCGGATCTGTTCCCGGTCACGACGACGGTCGAACAGATCGAGGCGATCCGCAAATCCTTGCCCGAAACACCAGCGGCACGGCGACAACGGTTTCAGACACAACTGGGACTCAGCGAATACGATGCCTCGGTGATTCTGGATCAGGGCCCGGAACTCGCGGCATGGTTTGAGCAGGTCTCGCAACTGTGCGGCGATGGCAAAACGGCCGCGAACTGGGTGACGCAGGACATACTGCGTGACTTGAATGCTGACGGCCTGACGATCAATCAATTTCCGATCACGGCGGAAATCCTCGGCACGCTGCTCAAATGCGTTACGTCGGAACGCATCACCACAAAGAGCGCGCGGGATATTTATGCCGCACTCAAAGAGGAGGCGACCAATGATCGGACGCTTGATGTCGCGGATGTTGACCGGCTGATTCGCGAACGCGGTCTGGAGATTGTGCGTGATACGGCGGCGCTGGACGCGGCGATCTCAGCCGCGATTGCGTCGAAGCCGGACGCCGTGAATGATTTTCGCTCAGGAAAACAGAATGCTGTCGGACCGCTCATTGGTATGATTATGAAGCAGGTGGCCGGCGCTGATCCGAAGCAGGTCCGAGAACGGCTGATTGCCGCGATCAAGTGATTTGCCAGGTAATGCGATTCTTTGTGCTTAAATGTAGGATGGACATTCTTGTCCGTCTGTCCCGGGATATCTTCCTGCTGTCACAGAACAGGCGATGCAAACGTCATGGCTAAGCCAAATTCCACACGAACAGCGTACATCGCCGCCCTTGCTGCGCTGTTTCTCGCACCAACTATTTCCACCGCTGACGATCATGTCACGTTTAATCGCGACGTGCGCCCGATTCTCTCTGATAAATGTTTTTTCTGTCACGGGCCGGACAGTGCGAAACGCGAAGCCGAGCTGCGACTGGATGTTCGAGACGTCGCGGTGGCTTCAGGAGCCATCGTGCCGGACAAGCCGGATGAAAGCGAGATGTTGCGCCGGATTCTGAGCCACGATCCCGAAGAACAAATGCCGCCCGCAACGGCGAAACTGGCAAAGCTCACAGAAGCGGAAATCGCGACGTTGCGACAGTGGATTGAACAAGGCGCTGAATACGAAGGACACTGGGCGTTTCTTTCACTTTCGAAAGACGCCCTGGGAACGCATTCAGCCAGCGACGTATCGTCACGAATTGATGACGTCGTGGCCGCAGGTCTTGCTGCGCGTGGTCTTGAGATACAGCCGGAAGCGGAGCGGCATACGCTGATTCGCCGATTGAGTTTTGACATTACCGGCTTGCCACCGACAGCGGATGAAGTAAATGCGTTCGTCGATGATCAGTCACCGGATGCCGTTGAGAAGCTGGTAGATCGTTTGCTGGCGTCGCCCGCTTACGGCGAAAAGATGGCGGTCGATTGGCTGGATACAGCCCGCTATGCGGACAGTTTTGGCTTTCAGGTCGATCGCCCATGGGAAATGTGGCCGTGGCGCGACTGGGTAATCAGAGCCTACAATGCCAACATGCCGTTTGATGAATTCATCACATGGCAGCTCGCCGGGGACCTGCTGCCGAATGCGACGGACGAACAGATTCTGGCCACTGCGTTTAATCGCCTCCATCAGCAGGAATCCGAAGGCGGCAGTGTCGAAGAAGAGTACCGCGTCGAATACGTCTGCGATCGCGTTCAGACATTCTCGACGACGTTTCTGGGACTGACGTTCGAATGTGCCCGCTGCCATGATCACAAGTTCGACCCGATCACTCACAAAGAGTACTATCAGTTCTTCGCCATGTTTCAGAACATCGACGAAGCAGGATTGTATTCCTATTTCACGACATCACCGCCCACACCGGCACTGACGATGCAGGATGCAGCGTCACATCAGAAACTGGCGGAACTTCGCCAGGCGGTCTCCAATGTCGAGGCTGCTGGCGCAGAGACTCGTCGAAGCCGTGAAGCAGCTTTTGCGGCGTGGCTGAATTCGCCGGATCGAATCGGGAAAACTCTGGCAGCGATGCCGGAATTGGGCCGATTTCAGTTCGAAACGCTCGAAGGTGACAAGCTCGCCAATTCCATGACTGCTGACAAACCAGCCGTGCTGAAAGGTGAAAACAAGCTGGCTCCGGGACGCGATGGTAACGGAGTAGAATTCACCGGCGATGATTCTATCGACCTGCCGTTCGGCAACTTCAAACGCGAAGAGCCGTTTACTATATCGCTCTGGCTGAAAACACCCGACATGAAGGAACGGGCAGTGGTGTTTCATCGTTCGCGAGCTTGGACAGATGCGGCCAGCCGCGGATATGAACTACTGATCGAAGGCGGACGACTCAAATGGTCGCTGATTCACTTCTGGCCCGGCAACGCCGCATCGATTTCCGCCAGAACGATTCTGCCAGTGAATGAATGGGTGCATGTCGTCGTGTCATCCGACGGCAGCAGTCGCGCTTCTGGCTTGACGCTCAGAATCAACGGCGAGACCACCGACGTCGAGGTGATCAGGGACAATCTGACTCGCGAAATCACGGGCGGCGGTGGCGACAATATCGCCCTCGGGGAACGCTTTCGTGACCGTGGCTTCAAGGGTGGCATGGTCGATGATTTTCGCGTCTTCTCAAGGCGACTGAGCGACCTCGAAGCACTGGCGACGTTTGATGCAGCCGCCGCGACCAGTCTCGCGACTCTGCCTGCCGAGCGACTGAACGAGACACAGCGAGCAACTCTGTTCGAACACTTCCTGACGACCACTGACGACGTCTGGGCTCAGCACCTGACAGCATTGCAGTCCGCGCGGGGCGCTCTGGCGCAGTTCAATGATGGTCTCAAGGAGATCATGGTGATGCGCGAACTGCCGGAACCGAAAAAGGCGTACGTGCTGTATCGCGGTGAGTACGCTCAACGACGTGATGAAGTCTTCGCGGGAACTCCGGCAGTACTCTCGCCGTTTCCCGAAGATGCGCCTAGGAATCGATTGGGTCTGGCGACATGGCTCACAGATCCACGACACCCGCTGACCGCGCGGGTGACGGTCAATCGTGTGTGGCAAAGCCTGTTTGGACGTGGGCTGGTGAAGACGGCGGAAGATTTCGGAAGTCAGGGAAGTCGCCCGCTGTATCCGGCGGTGCTCGATTCTCTGGCGCTGCAGTTGATTGAATCAGACTGGGATATGAAGCGGCTGGTGAGGTCGATCGTGCTTTCGAAAACCTATCGTCAACGCAGTATGGCCGATAAAAAAACGATGGCCGACGATCCCGACAACGAATGGCTGGCGCGCGGACCGCGATTTCGGTTGCCGGCAGAAATGATTCGCGACAATGCATTGGCAACTGCGGGACTGTTGAAACGGACTATCGGTGGTCCGCCCGTAAATCCTTATGAAATGGCGGAGGCATTCAAACCGGCTGCCGCCAGCGGTGGCGACGATGTTTATCGACGCAGCATTTACACAAACTGGCGTCGCACTGGTCCGCCACCCGCGATGGTCGCCTTCGACGCACCGCGTCGAGCTGTCTGCGCCGCGAAACGCGAACGGACCGATTCTCCCCTGCAAGCTCTGATCCTGCTCAACGGAATCCAGTACGTTGAAGCGGCTCGAGTGCTCGGAGAATCACTCCACCGTGATGCATCCGGCAGTGTCCCAGCGATGATTGAACAAGGTTGCCTGCGATGTCTCAGCCGCAGACCTGATCAACGTGAGACCGAGATCCTGACACAATTGTACGACGAACAGTTGGAACACTTTCGCAGTCATCCGGCTGATGCAGAAGAGTTGCTCAAAATCGGACAGTTTCCCCACGACACCAACATCACCCCCATCAATGCCGCAGCCGCGGCAATACTCGCTCAGGCACTGCTCAATCACGACGAATGTGTGATGAAGCGATGAGATCCATGCCGCATCGACGAGGCCGATCGAGATATACTCCGCGGGGTCAAGTATGAGAGAATTGGCGAGCGGCATGCGTCAGCTTGCCGGTACAAAAACAAGGTACCGGAGGGCTTACGCCGCTCCGCTCGCCGGACGCATTGCTGGCCGCGCAGTATAATTGGGTTGCGGGGGAAGCCCGCACCAGGATTCAGAGGGGATTTAACCTGAAATATGCTCACGATCCTCTTCTTTCTTCTTGTCATCCCTGCCGACGAGCCATCCTCGTTCAAGACCGGCAGGGATCTCCAAACCGCTCTGGCGACGAGCATCAGTTGGTTCAGCATCGGCTCAGAACTCGGTAACCAGCTCCGCGATCTGCAGGCACAAACGGACGTCGTGATTCTGCGGGATCGCAGAATCGATCCTCACCGACCGGTCAGTGTGAAAACGGATTTTGCGCCGCGGGTTCA
>JAYTAK010000067.1:0-26078 GCA_043737515.1 Candidatus Kuenenia sp.
CAGGAACGGATGCTGCTGGATGCGGAGCGTGATCGCCTCCGCGTGCAGGCCGAACGCGAACGGCAGGAATATGCCGACCGCCTGCAAGCCATAGCCGAAGAACTCAGGACCGAACGTGCGCGGCTGGCGGAGAAGGCCCGCGAAGAACTGGCCAGTGAAATCATTCTGCTCAATCGAAAGAAGAGCGAATGGGAGCAGGCACACGAAACGCAATTGCTGGAACTGCAGCAACAGGGCGAAGACCTGCAGCAGCAGCGTGAACTGTTCGGTCAGCAGGTCGATGCCGAACAGCAACGCCTGCGGGAAGAGATCGAAAAGAAACGCCAGAGCATTCTCACGGAACAAAGCAACCTGCAGCGGCGCTATCGCTTTCAGTTTGAACATCTCACGCGTGCCAAGGAAGATCTGGAAGTCGAGCTGCGCGAATTCCGGCGTGAGCAGCAGATGTTTCGCAGCGAGCGTTTGCGGTTTCTGGAACAGCATCGACTGCGATTTCGACAGTTGGAACACATCCGTCAGTTGTTGATGGAACGCGAAGGGTCAATCGACCGCGAGACGCGGATCGCGGATCGCAGTAAAGTCGCCGCGCTGTCAGAAATCCAGCGTCAGCAACGCCGCAGTGAAGAAGAACGCGAAGCCATCCTGCGTGATATCGAAAGTCGCCAGTGTCGGACAAAACAACAGGAAGCATCGCTCGCGGATCTGGTGGCACGCCTCGAAGAACGGTCTCAACGCCTCAATCGACTGCGTGCGGAACTCGATCAGACACAGAGTGAAATTCTGAACAACGCCTGGTGACCGAAGAAGCCCGCACCAGTCTGGTCCGGGACGCTGCGTCCGCCGATGTCGCTCGGGCGCGACTGGAACAGGCGCGCGGCGATGTGCAGTCATTCTTCGAACGGCTCCGCAGTCAGGTCACGGCGGAACGTGATAAAGTGGAATTGACAGCCGTCGATGTCGCTGAACGCCAGCAGCAGTTTCGGCATGACCGAGCGGAACTGGAACAGTGGTTCGCCACCCGCGAAGAACAGCTTTCGGCACGAGTAGCAGATTCCGTGGTCGATGATCAGCAGCAAATGATCGAAACGCTGAAGAGCGAACTGTCAGTGCTTCAGGGACGCTGGAAAAATGATCGGTGTGAAGCGGAAAGAACGATTCGCGATTTGCTGGATCAACTGACCGTTCGCGAAATGAAATCCAGCGAAACCACCATGCAAACATCGTCACAACACGCCTCGCCATCCCGCGACGCCGCTTGAAGCAACAGCGCGGCAGTTCTCTCGCGCAGCCTGCAACCCGAACACAATCGTCTTCACGCACGCAGTGTTTGTTCGGGGCCATAAACTCTTTCTATCTGGTTGTGACCCGGATATACTGTCTGCGTGAATCCGCCTGTTGATGCAGAAACCCTGCGATCCGCAAGGGGATGCTTTGTTGGGTTCTCGGGAGAAGCAGTTTTGGATACCGTGCTTGAACCACTGATGAAACGCCCTGATTTGCCGCAGTTGGTCGCGACGCTGAATGAACAGTTGCAGCGCGAGCACGAATTGCGTGAGACGTTCCTCCGCGAACTGACGCCGAATGAAAAGGCCGAGTTCATTGGCGGCGAGCGTATTCTGCATTCACCCGCGCGCGCAGCCCACATTCGGGCGGCGAAACGCTTGATAAAAATAATTGATGAATATGTGATGAAGCACAACCTGGGTGAGGTATTCTTCGAAAAAGCGCTCGTGCATCTGACACGCAACGACTACGAACCAGACGTGCTGTTTTATGGAACAGCCAAGGCATCGCAGATTACACCCGATCAGATGTTATTTCCTGCTCCCGATTTTATTGCCGAAATCCTGTCGGACTCGACGGAGAGCCGCGATCGAGGAATCAAGTTCCAGGACTACGCGATTCATGGAGTTGCTGAGTACTGGATCGTCGATGCGGACGAGGAGTTCGTCGAACAATATACGCTGGTCGATCAGCACTACAAGCTCCTGCGGAAGCTGGATTCCGGCTTGATTGCAAGCGTTGCCGTGGCAGGATTTGAAATCCCCGTCGCCGCAATTTTCGACGACGAAGCTCACCGCACAGCAATGCGGTCCCTGCACGTTCGGTGAACGCTTTCAATCTTTGGATGCTCTGTGAAACCTGCGGGGCAAAATCATGGTTCGTCCCATTCGTATCCCAGCACAAGGAAAATATCTTCCACCTCCGCTGGATCGCTATTCAGATTCCCGTTCGCGTTTGCCGGATTCGCCAGCTTCAGAAGCCACTTGACGGGTGGAACCGTCGGATCAATCACGATGTCTGACCCCGATACATCCTTCCGGGCAAAATGAAGGCGACCGAATTGATTCACCTGGACAAGTTTGAACGTATCCGAACCGGTCGGTGGCGGCAGTGGCGGATTCAGCGTCGCCGTGTAATTCTCGCCGTTCCTGCCGCGAGCCAGCAGCCAGACGGAATTGACCTTCAGAGTTTTCTGTTCATCTATGAATGGAAACAGCCCCGGCGACATCTCCAACTCAAGAATGTTTCCATTTGCCGGATTCGCGGGGTTCAGGAACCGCTGCCACTGGGACGGGAATTCCTGTCGCAGATTCAACATGCGAAGAGCAGGCGTCGCGTCAACCTGACTGTAGTATTCCCGGAGGTTGCTGATCGCGCCGTTCCTGAATGGGCCGGCATCTTCCCTCGCGGTGTACTTGATATGGAGGACCGCATCAGCAATCGACGCACAATCGAACTGTCGCAGCGGCCTGCCAAAGTCGGGGACGGCCGGGTCCGGGTTATTTGACGGAAGGTCGCTGAACAATTCGAGCGACCATTCACTGATCGCCCCTGCTCCTTCGAATGGCAGGTAACGCTCGTCCCGGAAGCTCAGTTCAAACACTCCGCTGTCGTTCTGTCCGCTGCTGGCGGCGATGGCTTTGAAAGCAATGTTGTTTTCCACAAAGCGATCGTCTTCCGCGGGCAGACCGTCGACGTCGGAGTTATGAGCGTAATTGTTGTCGCCACTGGCCTTGATACGAATGCTGTTTTTCAGCAGTCGCACAGTACAGGAAACAGTCGTGTAGGGGCCGGCCACGCAGGGCAGCGTGATACTCACCGACTTGATCCGGCGAAAATAATGACCGGGGTAGTCGAGGTCGAAAACTTCCTCCGGCAGGTTGACAAAGCAACGGCCCGTTTCCCGCAGCGTCACCAGGGCAAGCGGGTTCAGTAGCGCAAGAGAAACGTGCTTTGTGAGTTCAAATTCTCTTCGATTCTGTTCCAGATGCGCAGTCTCCAGCCGCCGCAGGTCGTACTGCAGTTTTTCGCCCGAGAGCAGTCCCTTCTTCAGGCTGTCCCAGTAGCCGAAGTTGATGTAACTGCTGTCCTGCAGGCCCAGTTCAAAACGGAAACACCGCTCCGCTCGTTTTGCGAGGTCGTACGCCAGCCGATAGCTTTGAAAGTACACGCCCGAAATCTGTCCGATCTGCCACTGGTACAGATCCTTGTTCGTGTACTTCGAATGCATGAATTCATCGGTGGCTTTGGCGTTCTCGACCTGCAGACTTTGGTTTTCCAGTTCTTTTTCCGCACCGCCAGCAACGCGATTCCAGGCGCCTCAATGCCTAGTCACACTCATTGGCATTCGTAATGGCACAAGATCCAGAGATCCTCAATCGCCTCCGGATTCAGGCGGGCGGGAGCGGTCACCGGAAGGTTCAACGATGCCGGGATGTCGGCACTTTTCGCCGTCAACGTCCATGCTCCTAAGCTGGCATTAAACGTTTTCGTCCCGCGAGGAAGGTCTTTCAGATTCGGATCCTTCACAAGGCTAACTTCCTGGACCTGACCAGTCGGCGCGAAGGAAAGCTTTAGCGGAGTGGTGTAAGCATCCGGCTTGCTGACCTTCAGGAAAAGCTCCACTTCGTTGATCGTGATCATCTTGCCCGGGAGTTGGAACGGGAAGTGATTTGGAGTCAGCATCAGGGGCACCGATTGGTCCGGCTGAGTCTCGGGGGGATGCAGAAACCGCTGCCATTCCGTGGGGAATTCGTGTTTCATGCTGAACAACCGAACCAAATCGCCGGAAGCCGATGCCAGCGTTTGTTGGGCCGCTGTTCGCAAAGTCTCCCCGCCATCCCGCGCGGTGTATTTCAAATGCAGGACCACGTCCGCGATCGTGTTGAAATCGAACTGATTGGAAAGCTTCGGGAGTTCGATCCGCCACTGGCTGATGGCCCCCGCTCCCTCGAAGGGAAGATAGCGTTCGTCTCGGAAGTTGAGTTCAAACAGGCCGCTGTCGTTCTGTCCGGTGCTGGTGGCGATCGACTGGATGGTGCCGAGGCTGTCCGTAAAACGCGAATCGCCGTTGACGTTGCGCTCATAAGGTGCGCCGGTGGTCGTCCTCCGGACGCTGTTTTGGACCAGGGTCAGCGTGGCATGGACGCCGGTGTAGGGTCCCGTCACGCACGGAATGGTCAAACTCATCGACTTGATCCGCCGCAGATAGTGGCTGGGGAAGTCCAGATCAAAGAGCGCTTCGGGCAGATCCACAAAACACTCGCCCGTCTCCTTCAACCGCAGCAGCGCGACGGGATCGATCAGCAGCAGCGAGATTTGCTTCGTCAATTCATATTCACGCCGGTTTAAGTCGAGGTAGGCGGCTTCCATGCGTTTGAGGTCATGCGAGAGGCGCTCGCCGGCCAGCAGACCCTTCCGCAAACTGTCCCAGTACCCGAACTGGATGAAGTTCGAATCGGCCAAGCCCAACTCGAAGCGGTAGGCGCGTTCGGCCCGCTTGGCGAGGTCGTACGTCAACTGGTAGCTCTGGAAGTAGATGCCCGATATCTGGGAGACCATCCAGTCGTACAATTCTCGATTCGTGAACTTGTCGTGCATGAAAGCGTCCATCTCATGCGCGTTCTCGACTTGCAAGTCATGATTTCGCAACTCGAGTTCCGCGATCGCCAGCCGGATTTCGGCGGCGAGAATCTGTTTGTCGAACTGCTCCAGTTCTTTGGCGGCCATCCGCTCCTGGAGTTTCCAGTCGTCGGCGCGCCGTTGGTACCCGCCGAGCGTTGCGCTGAGACCGGCCTTGGTGTGCAGAAGGTTGGCCATCGCCCCAATATGGTTGCCGAAGGCCGCGATTGACTTGGACAGGTTATCGCCGCCGAATGTGGTGCCGAAACTGGTCGGGAGGGCGAGCTTGAAATTGGGAATCAACGCCAATAAGCTAGCAACCAAGTTCACATCGGCCGAGCCCAATTGCAGAATCAAACCGGCGCCAGAGAGTGCCAGATGGACTTTCTCTCCGGTGTTCAGGAACTGGATGTTGGCGTAGTAATCGTGCCGGATCACCACGACCTCGCGTGATTTTTTCGCGGCCTCCAACGATTCCCGGGCTTCATCCACCTGCCGCTGCCGAACCTGGCGCACGGCGTTCAACACCTTCATCTCTTGCACCGACCTCAACAGCGACACGGCCTCGGCGTCGCGTTTTTCCAGCGCTGCGAGCAGGGCACCACCAAGCCCCTTGAGTTCGGCGCAGACTTCGCCTGCCTTCTGGGCCATGACGTTGAACCGGTAGTGCGGCAGCGCGGCGTTGATGTCGTTGAGTGCGCTGCTGATGTCCAAGCCGGCGGCGGCGGCCCTGACCAGCAGCGCCGGATCGATGGGCGGCTCGAACAGCGGCAACTGGCGCACGACGCCTTCGATGTTCATGCAGTGCCGGATCTTGAACAGCCGATCCGCCACCGAGTCCCAGTAGCCGAGCAGCTTCTCGTTCTTCGGGACGCAGAAATAGAGCGTGCTCGGGAGGCTCAGCGGCGGTGGCGCGGCTACGACCACGCTGCCCGTCCCGGTGTTGGGAACAACCGCGACGACATTCTCGACTTGCACGAGTGCGTTCGAGAAATGATCGAGCAGTGGTTCGAGCGTATTGAACGTTCGGGCCGGCGGGGTGACCCTGGGCTTGATGCTCTCGGGGCGCCGCCCAAGGATGTCCGCCGCCAGGACGTAGAGTTGCGTGGCTTCGTTGATGGTCTCGATCGTGTCGCGCCGGAACAGGTTGTCGCCCCACGCGATCAGGTTGTCGAGGTACTTCATCACGACCGATTTCTGATAGGCCGTGGTGCGCATCCGGGCGATGAGATGCGGATTGAACGGATGCTGCCGCCACTGCTTGATTTGATCGTCCACCTCTGGATCGGAAGTTCCGGATGCCAGGCGTTGCAGCATCTGCTGGATCTGTTCGTTGCGGTATTGGGCGGTGGAGGTTTCGAAGAAGCGCCGCGTACGCCAGAATTTTTGCGGCGCGGGATGCCCGGACGTGTCGGTCGGATCGAAAATGTAATGGAACCAGCGCTGCGATTCTTCGAAGCGCTGGTTCTTGCTCAGCCGGTCGGCGATCAGCAACGGGACGTGAAAGAACAACTCCCAGTTGTACGAGGAATAGGCACCGCTGTTCGAGAAGTCCACGTCTTCGACGGGATACGGTTGGGCCACGACCGGTTCGGGCTGATAGGTGATGTTGAAGTTGAATGCCTGCGGCGGGACCAGGAATTGCTCCGGTGTGATCTGCGCGGGCCGTTGGAGAAGTCCATCGATGCCATTGCGGTGCAGCTCTCTCAGGAGCGGGCAGACATACGGATGGTAAAAGGTCTGGAAGCGATACTTTTTCTGGGAGCGGTACCGCGGCAGCACGTCCACCTGAGCAAACTGACCGGCCGCAACCGCCACGAGTTCTCCCCCCTGCGTTGGCTCGGCAACGGCCAGATCGCCCGGTGCCGGCGTCGTCACCGGACTGCGCACTGCCACCGGCTGCTGATAGTAGGACGGGATCGGGGCGACCGACTCGAACCGCACCTGGCCCGGCTGACTCCAGAAGAGCGGCCGTTGCTCCGCTTCCGGCGAGACAAAGAACGCCCGCCGGTCGTCCTGGAAAAAGAACGGGCGCTGCGCGGTGAACTGGCGATCCTGGTGCGCCGTCAGCAGGTTGAAAACGCCGGGAGTCTTGTTCAGGGTCAGGATGTTTTGGCGCGAGCTTTCAAACGCGCCCGCCGATCCGGGAACGAGGTCCAGCGGAAAGTTGCCTTCCACGAGATTCAGCGGCTTTTCCAAGTCGGGCCAGACGGCGGTTCCATCCCCTTTGCCAGAATTTGGATTTCGCCAGGCCTCGACGAAGTGCATGTTCGCTGGAGAACTTCCCAGCGGCACAACGAGCGGTGCGACATTGGTGAGGGCACTCTCCGAGACAACCGCCGGCTCACTGTTGCAGCCCGCGAATTTGAATTCGGCGTACGGCCGGTCCAGTGGAAACGACGACCCACTCCCTCGTCCCTCCCCCGCCCTGGTTTCATTCAGCGCCGTGATCCGTTCACTGCGCGTCATAAAATATGTGTAAATGCGAATGGCCAAATCCCCAGCCGTCAGCAACCCTTTGAACGTGAATTGCGTCTTGGGCAAAACGTTCGATCCGCTGCCAGCACTCGCCGTTTCCACCACCGCTTTGGAGATGCGCTTGGCCGTCCACTTCTTGTTCTTGAACTCACTCCAGGCGATCTGGATTTCCCAGAACTTGATCTGATCATCCGGACCCGCGCCCGGCGAAGTGTCTTTCCTGGTTTTCTCCGTGAAGATCGGCCAGAAGACACACAGCCGCCGGTTCCAGACGACCGGGATCAGATGGTCCCCCTCGATGTCCAGATCGACTTTCTCCCACGGCGTCCAATACGAGGAATCCACCCGTTGCCGGTAGTGGTAAAGATGCGGCGAGTTTCGCGTCCGTCCGAAGACGTGCAGCACGTCGACGACCCGGTTGCCCCGGTCATCCTGTTCCTGCTGATCGTACATGCCGACGATTTCCAGTCGGGCGACGCCGTCGAGCTTTTCGACGTAGGTCAGCAACGCGGCTTCGCTCGTCTCCAACGTCACCTCGTTCTGCAACAGGTCGCTTTCCAGATCCTTGAAAAACGGTGACTTGCCATCGCGCAAGTCGGGTTCGATCCAGTTCTCCGGATACAGAAAGATTTTGCGGTTGGCTTCCCAGACGCGGTAATTCTTCATCCATCGCCACTCGCGCCAGTGCATGTCGGTCTGGACGTTCGCCGCGACGGCCGGTTCGAGGTTCATCAGGCAGCGCTGCACGAACAACTGCACCGAACTGATGGCTTGCTTGATGCGCGACGTCAACTGGCAGGGACTCATTTCCACGTCGATGAGGAAATACTCGAACAGGCCGTTGGCGTCCCGCCAGGTTTGGCTCTTGGCCGGATCCGGATTCGCGACCAGCCAGGCCACGAGCGCCGCGCGCTGCTGCTCCCGCACCACGTCCCGCAGCGGAGGGGCGATGGCCAGCCATTGGGCCTCATCGTATTTCGCCTTGGCGGTCTGTTTGGCACTCGCGGCGTCGAGAGGCGTCAGGTCCGGCTTCGCCCAGGCAAAACATTGTATGGCGGACGCACCGAGTTTTTTCATCAGGACAAAGCACGCGCTGAGCCGGGCCAACGAGAGTTCGTCCTTGTAGGCCGCTGGGAAGGGGCTGTTGAATCCGTCGCTGCCGTCGAGGAATTGGAGGTCGTCGAGATTCCAATTCGCGCCGACGTTGAGGCGGGCCAGCAGGGCGGTCTCGTCCGGCGAGTTCGCGCGGGCGGCGCTGAAGACATCCGACAACACCGACGACCCCAGCGGCAACTGGTCGCGAAGCCGAAACAAATCTACCAGCCGCCCCCAACCAGCGAAGAGAACTCCGGACGGGGCCGAACTGGCGGTGTGCGGGAGCGCATTCAAATCCAACCATCCGGTACCGGGGCCGTATTCGAACAGCCAGGTCAATTCGGTCGCCGTGACTTTGAATTTTACGATGACCATCGCGACCTTGTGCAGTCGCGTGAAGGTGCGGAACTGGTCCGGAAAACCGCTCGCGGTGAGCTGCACCTGCAAGTCGCTCAGGGCAAATGCCGGCGCGAGGAAATCAACCAGCGCCCGTTGGGTCGGGTCCGGCGTCGAGTTGATCCGTCGCGTCAGGAGTTGCTCGGCGATGTTTGAGTCGAGTTTCAACGCGTCTCCCAACTGCTGCGTGACGAGACTCTGCTGGCATTGAGCGCGAACACGCCCGAGCAGTGTTTCCAAGACGATCGCGAATCGCTCGGCCACCGGGACAGGAGTGTCGAACAGGGCGCTGGCCGAAATTTGGAATGGTGACAATTGCGCGAATACAAACCTCCGCGGTGCATCGAACAGAAACTGAACAGCCGTCTGATAGTTCCCATTGGCGGACAGAGCCAACAGACCATCCTTGTCCTTTGCAGACATCGCGCCTTTGAAACGCAACATCTGCGCGGCGGTGTCGTAAGAGGTTTTGCTCTGGAGGGGTCCGAGGAAGACGAGACCCTCCTGAAGACTCGGGAGCGGGGCTTCATAAACCACGTTGTCGTTCAGCGTGGCGATGGCCTCTTCGATCGACGCGCTGTCCCAATTGAGCAGCGCCATTTGTTTTCGAGTGACGTCACCGGTCGGATCGGGTGTCAGGGTCGTTTCGTCGTCAACCTTCTGCAAGCCTTGTCGGATGGCCTCCAGCACCGACGCGATGTTTGTCTCGGTCGGCGCGATGGCCGAAAAGGAGGCGACGTTGTGCCGCAACAGATAGTCCAGTTCCGCGAGACTAAAGCCGCACTCTCGCACCTTGGACGCCAGTTCGACGAAACGCAGCGTGTTCCCGGTGTTGAGGGCGTCGAACGGATCAATCCCCGTCAGCGCCTTGAGCGTGAGCGTGTCCCGAATCGAAAGCTTCAGTCCTTTTGCCAACAGGCTGACTCGATACAACTTGGAAAGGTTCGCTAGATTGAGGAAATCATCTGCGAGTTCAGTGGCGGTGAGCGCGGCCAAATCCGCCGCGCTGAGGCCGAGCGCCGCCAGAACCGTGACCGAATGATCGGAAATTGTTGCACCGGGCGCAATGACCCACGTTTGGTCGGCGGGTTGGAAGATGAGCTGGAAGGCCAGATCGACTGGATTGAGGACAGTCCGGTTCTGGAAAAGTGTCTGATACGTCGAGTCTTCGCCATCAGTGTCGATCGGTGCCCACAGCGCCAGGAGTTGTTCCACGCTGAGATGGAGGTCGCCGCGTAAGCGTTGAATGTGCGACAAACGCAACAGGAAAGCGGCATTCAGCCTCTGATCGTTAGGGACGGTGCCCTGCAGAGCGGAAATCGCCTTGTCCAGTTCGCGCGACGTCCAGCCGAGCCTGCGCCGGAGTCGCACGAACCGGTGCGTGCGATCCAGGAAACGCTGAAATTCGGCGGGGCTCAGATTGTTCGGCACATTGGTGATCCGCAGTTTCGTCGTATCGCAGGTTCCGGGGTCCAATGGATCGACGGACAGAATGACGATGCCCAGATTCGGATCGGCCGGCTGCGGATTGATGAACCTCGTCTTCAACAACTCCGCGAACTCCGCGTAGCTTAACCCCGACTTGTCCAGAAACACCCGCACCGTCCGCAACCCGGCGTCCGCCAACCACGTCCCGGGCGTGGCCGCTGGGTAGCCCCAGAACTCCGACGGTTGTCGTGCCGGAGTCAGCGGAGTGCCCGTGATGATCCGGGCCTCGAAGGTGGTCAGCCCAAGCTCATCGGCCGCGATGGCCGAGTCCGTTGGACTGGGCGGCGTGCCGAGTTTCTGAAACGCGCGCATCAACTCGTAACGCGGCACGCCGAGGTGATCGAGATACGCATGCGTTTCCGCGGACGCCAGATGGAACGGCATGCTCCAGGGATAGACTTCCGCCTTGAGCTTTTCATACGCCGCCAGATTGAGGTACTGCGGATTCGCCTTAAGTTCGGCCACGGTGCCTGTGGTTTGTCGGGCCACCGGAACAGCCGGCGGAGAAACGCAATCCTCCAGAATCTCGTTCACCAGATCCACGTAGGGCAGAGGCGTGTTAGTGTTCTCGCAAGTCAGTTCGATCTCACCGAGATCCGGCCGGCGTTGAAACAGGATGTCTTTGGCGGACTTGCCCGCGACCTTCGAAACACGGTCTTTGAGAAACGCCAGGATGTCCACCAGATAGGCGGCGGGGCTGAGGACCGTCCGGCAATGCTCGCAATCGCAGAAATCGAGCGAACCGAACAAGGTCTCCAGATTGGGCATGCCAGGGACCGGCGGCCCTTTGGCCGCGCCGAGAACGGCGATGTCGATCGTGTTGAAGGCCAGGCTGTGTTCGGCGAGCTGCATCAACGCGGTCGTGGCGGTCTGCGCTGCATTGGCAAAAACCAATTTGGCCTGGTTCGCTCCCCAGTCTTTGCCGAACCGATTCACGAACGCGGTCTCCCCGATCCGGGAGATCGCTTGAGCCGAGTGCAGGTTTTGCCCAAGCAAGTCGCTCATCTGCTCATACTCCGGCGTCAGGCGATGCACTCGTTGGAGTTGTTTCAATTCCTGTGTGAACGTCTCCTTCTCGCCCTTGTCTACTGGGACACCATCCCGCTTTTCAGCCAGATATGTGTCAACGTGCGTTTTGCGCAGATCGAAATCCTCGTACCTCTTGAAAAACGTCGTCAGATCGGCTTTGGCCCGAAGCTTCTCGAACTTCGGGCCTGTAACCGCGTGAGCCACTGCCGCCGTGGGGAACGCATCGCGCATCATGCGAGTCAGAATGCTGGCATAGTTGGTGGCCTTTTCCTCGTCGTCGGCACCCGGCACCTCCGGCGGAAAGCTGGTTCCCGGAGTGCCTCTTTTCCCAGTGACTATGGTCTTCCAATCCTCCACCTCCCACCGGACCAGGTCGCGTACGTTCTGAAACTCCTGCTTCGCTCGCATCCGCTTCAACGCGGTGACCAGCGGCAAATGATTCGCCGTGAGCGCCCCGAGTTGCAAGGTGAACTGCAACTCATCCACGCTGGCGGCATAGACCGGATCCTGGCGCAGGCCGCCCCAGAACTCTTCGATCGTCTCAGTGTTGTTCACGTACCGCGTGAGAATCTCGATCTGTTGCTTCGAGTCGGGCAGCGCCGTGGCGAGCAGGTCACCGAGCGACGTTTTCCCCGGTTCGGTCGGCTTGGCAAACGCCTGTTGCACGACCAGTTGTTTCAAGCGGTCGAGGACGCCGTCGATCATCGCTCCCACGCTGGCCGGAATGATGTTGTCGCGGATGGCGGCTTCCAAGGCGCGGCGCTGGGTGTCGGCGCTTTGGGCGAGCAACAGATTCAGCGTGGTCGGCAACTTCTCCCGCGCGAAGCCATAAAACACTTCCGTGGATAGGTTGGTTTGCCGAGAAAGCCCCGCCGCTGCCGCGTAGAAGCCAAGAAACTCCTGGCTCCATCCCGTTTCTCCCGAAAGGAACTTGATGTCGGCGTCCGTCAGGTCGGCCACCTCCACCCCGTCCAGCACCGGCTTGACATCCGCCTCGATCCGGGTGTATTCGGAAGGCCCCAACAGCACCTTGCCCCCCAGCAGCACATTGATGGTCTCCACAGGCTGCGCATTGAACAGGACCGGCGAAGCGGCAAGTATAGCTCCAGTCGGAGCCAACACGCGCACGATCAGATCGGCGTTTTTCTTTTCCGCCCGATTGAACTGGCTGGTGGAGTAGGCGATGTCGTAGTTACCGGCAGCGTCGGTGATCGCCTGGCCGAGCACCTGTTCGCTGCGCAGGTCTTTGTCGTAAGCACGGACAATGGCAGCCGCAGCCAACCTGCCGTCAACCCATTGCACCAATCCTTTGACGTGATAATCGGTCGTCGCTTCGAACACGCCCAAGGGCTTCAGCATCCCATTGAGCGCAGCGGCGGTCGCCTCGTCCACGTCGCCCGTCAACTTCAACAGAAACTGCGTTTGGGTCTGTTGAAATAGAAGAACAATCTTGGCGGTGATGTCGCCATACCTCTGTGCTGCCCACTCAACCGGCAGTCCTGCGAGAAGTGTGGGTCGCTCGATAGCCGGAACGATGGTCGGTGATTTTTCCAACAGGAAGAGCAAGCAGTCTTGCAGGTTCGCGACGGCGTTTCCTAGGTCGGTTTTCTTGATAGGGGCGGTGATGTTTTTCATGTTGGGCTCTTTGGTTCGCTAATATTATGGGCGGTCAACGCCCCAATCCATTGACGTGGTAATCGACGGGTGCGTCGAACGTGCTCAAGCGTTTAAGCGTGCCATTGAGCCCAGCAGCGGTGGGCTCGTCCACATTGCCAGTGGGCTTCAACTGAAACTGCTTTTGCGTGGTCTGTTGGAAGAGCAGGACGGTCTTGGAAGTGATGTCGACATAGGTCTGCGCGGCCCGTTCGCGGGGGAGGCTGGCGAGGAGGGCGGGGCGCTCGGTGTCCGGCACAATCGTCGGCGCTTTTTGCAGGAGGATCAGTAAGCCGGCCTGCAAAGGCGCGACTGCGTTAATCCGTCCGTTTAACGTGATCGTTGCGACAATGTTCTTCATATTGGATTTTCCACGAACGTGATTGTTCCTTGGCTCGCTTATACTTTTAACAGTTAACAGAGGCCGCTCTCCTGAACGCTCGTCTTTCCATCGCGCCAGTCGAGCAGTCACCAGCACTGGTATGGCTGTGCCGACGGCAGTACCCAACATAAGAAGGCGTCCGTCCGAATTCTCCGCGCACGCGAGTTCTCCATGCACGATCGATTGCCGGCATCACATATGTCCATAGTCCTACTGGGACGGGGTTGTAGGTCGGCGATATACTCGCATCTCCGCTCAATAATTGTAACCAGCAACAAACACATCGTACTTTTTTGTCTCTTCATTGTATTTCGTCAGTGCTGAGAAATTGTTATTAGTTGGTTTTGAGTACTTCTCAATATCGCTAACTGGAACACCCGTGATCTTAGCAAATTCCTCCTTTGATAAGGATTCCTGGAACCAGTAATCGCTGCGGACGTTTCCCTCTCCGGTTGTGTTTCGCAAATATTGTTTCGACCCACTAACAATAGCCGCCTCAAACCCATCGTCATCCATATTTTGCACCGGATCAAGTGCGCTATTTAATACGGACTGCACACCTAGTGATACAAAGAATGTAGCAGCACCTATCACCACGGCCGGTCCTGCTCCAGCACCCAGCACTGCTCCAGCACCCAGCACTTCTCCAGCTCCCAGCACTGCTCCAGCTCCAGATGATACTAACGATGATACTGTCGAAGTGTAGGCACCGACTAGATTGCCTTTGTCTGCTTCCAAAAGGACACCCGTTAAGTCAAAAATGGCACCCGCTCCGGTTGCGCGCTGGCTAGAGGCTGCTTTTTTCATTGACGCAGTGAATTGCCGATTATTCCTCAATTGGCGCCCTACTTGATCACCCTTGGTGTTCCACCTTTCCCGCTTGCCAGTAACCTTATTTGTAATAGTTCCTTTTTTCTCATTTAACGTACCGTCAGGATTCTTTCCCACCTGTTTTATTTTGCCATACTCGTTAACTATTGCGTAGCCTTTACTGATGGAACTGTTGACTTGTGAGTATGCAAGTTTCAAGTTGTCATTGGCTTGTTTCTCGAAGTAACTTTCCATTATTGTTGAAAATGTTTCCTCGACAACCTGGTTGAATATTGCACTTTTATCTGGCAGGAAAGGAATACGGAAAGGTTCTCCTTGTTCTCCATTAACATCTACTATCATGACAGGGTTGTTTCCTGCGTACACATGCACATTCACCCCATCTGAGATCCCAATTGGATCACAACTCCCCCACCTTCCCAGCCAAGGCAAATAATACCTCGCGCCATGGTATTCAAGCCCCGTCTCTTCATCCCGCTCCTTCGCTGTATACCTATATCGCTTCGCGGCAGATTTGATCGCGGCGTTTGTTGCCTGATAAGCCGTGGTGCCGAATGGATGGAATTCTTCGTACGAAATCACCTCCGCCGCGGCGTCCAATTCCAATGCTGCTGAGCCGAGATGGTTGTGCATCTGGTAGCGCACTAAATGATTTTCAGTGCCGTCATTGAATTCATTTCGAGTTTCTACAATCACAAAGCGGTGTCCTTCCTCCAGCAGACTCAAGCTGCGTCTCTCCAATCCGGCATTCACGCCACTGTGCTTTTTGTACAGTTCGTACCCCGCAATATAGATCCGTTCCTCCTTCTTGGACGGCATACTACCTGGGTTCGCGGCGTTCTCCGTGATTTTTCGGATGCGCTGGCCTTGCCCGTCGTATTGGTAATAGGTCGTTTCGGGAGTGCCGCCGTCGGTGCGTATTTGGCGGTTGGTTGTGACCACTTCTTCCTTGAAGTTCCAGTCAATCGCGTCCAAATGCGGCATGGCCGTCATGTAACCGTGCTGCGCATGGTGCGGGTAGTTGTAGACCAGTGCATTGCTTCCTTGCCCTACCTGAGTATTGATTAGTCGGTTATTGGAAGCCTGGTAGTTATAGTCTCGCGTCCAGTTATTGTTGGCTGCCTGGTGACGCATTTGCAAGATGTTGCCGACTGGGTCGTACTGGTAGGTCTGGGTATAGTTGCGCACGGCCATCGCGTCGCCCTGGTTCTTTTGCTGCATGACAGCGGCATCGTTCCAGTTGTCGCTCCCATTGAATGTCAGGGCAGCGCTGTTTTCCCTCCCGCTGGCTGCCGTCAATCGATACAGGGCATCGTAAGTGTATTCAGCAACGCCGCCTATTTTTTGGTTGTCGAAGAAAACGACTGGAATATTCTTGTCTTCCAGGTGCGTAATGTTGCCGGCTGGATCGTAGGTGTAGTACCAGTCCTGTAGCGGTTCGCCGTTCTGCCGTTTGCTTTCGATGCGTTTCAGCCGGAAAGTTTCTTTGTCATAATAGAACTTGGTCACAACATCATTGCCGTATTGGATGCGTTCGCGTTGGCCCTTTTCGTTGTAATCGATGTCTTTGAGGTACGTGGTCGTGACGGCGGGGTCGGTATGGGTAACGGTTTCGCCGTTGAGCAATCCGGCTTCGTTGTAGGTAGGCGTGATGATGCTACCGTCCGGTGCGGTTTGCTTTGAAATGCGGCCCAAAGCATCCGTTTCGGTAACGAATGTGAAGACTTCTGTTTCCAGGTCATTTGCCAGGTTGGCATCGATCCAGTTGGCGACTTCCTTGTATTTCCGGAATAACCTGCGGCTGGTGGATTTGGGCTTGCCCTTGAAGTCGTAGGCCGGCAGTTCAAGCAAACCGCCCGTGTCGTAGTGGCGGCAAGGTTGGCCGCGCAGGTTCTTGAGTTCCGGGTTGGGCTGCGATTCGCCGTATTCGATCCGCTCAAAAACATGGGCAAGCGGGATAGTGCCGTCTCCGCCCAACACTTTGCTTTCCAAGGGGCGATGAAGGCTGTCATAGAAGTACTGGAACTCGTGGCTGCGCTCATCCCAGGTCCGTAACGGGTTGCCTGCAATATTGTGCAGAAACCAGCGCTGTCCCGCATCCATGCTGACCTGATGAATACGGGTGGCCGCTTCTTTGTCTTTCTCCGGGGCCGCGATGCTATAGTCGTAGCTCATTACGATGCGACCAAGCGCATCCGTTACGCTGCGTTGATTGCCTTCGATATCCAGCTCAACGCGAGTGGCGAAGAGCAGATGCTGGCCAGGATGGGCGGAATCGAGCCCGTTGTCCGCCAGTGTCAGAAAGGGGCGTCCGAGGGTGTCGAAGTGAGCCGTGGTCGGCGTCGCGGCGTGGGCAGCCGCCTTGCTGGCAGCAGACTGTTCCTGTGGGCCGAGCGCGCCGCCCTGGCGTTGGGCGTGCCATGTAGGCAGATAGTCCGCATCCGGCAGGCGGCTGAAGAAGTCGCCGACGTCGAAATCGGTCTTGGGGTCGGCCAACAACACAGTGTCGTTGACATCCCATGTGATTTGCCGCCACGGGTCGAAGACGACTTTCTCCCAAGTTTGATTGGGATGCAGGGTGGCGACGACGCGTTCGACCGGGTCGTAGAACAGGATCGGGCTGACGCCGACTTGCATACCGAACTCGAACCGATGCGTCGTGCTGAAGAACGGCTCGTACTGGCGGACCGGTTTGCCTTTGTTGTTGAAGATGGTCCAGCCGCTGCCGACCCAGCGCGGGTTGACGACGGGACCTCCGGCAACCACCGGACCCGGTTCAGCCTGAACCTTCTTCTGGATTTCGCGGCCAAAGCCGTCGGAGAAAGAAAAGCTGATCTGAATTCTCAGACCCTGCGGCGGCAGCGGGTCGCTGGCGTGCGTTTCGCGGGCCAGCGTGGCAGCGTACGGTGCCAGCCATTTCGTCGGGTCCAGAGGATTGGTAAGCTGACTGCGCTGGAAACGGTCGATGTCGTAGATGATGCGCGTGGTGGCGCTTTGCAGCAGGGCTGCCGCGCTGGCGTGCGGGTCTGGCGCGTCGTGAAAATTGTCGAGCTGAGCCTGAGTCAGATCCGCCGCGAAGCCTGCCAGTGAATCGCCTTCCACCGGGGCCGGCAGCGGTTTTCCCATGATGGCTGTGCCCGCCACCAGGCCCAGTGTATCGAAGACGACTTCCGTCTGATTGCGATTCGGATCGCTGATGAGGCGAGGCTGAAGTACTCGATAGTCATTCGCTAATACAGCAACGCGATTGCCTACGGCGTCGCGGGTTTCGACCATCAACAGCTTGTGTGCATCGTACCCAACAAAGCTCTCGGTGCTGACGGCAATGCTGTGAAACGGGTCGCGTGAGCGGTGTGGCAGGAAGAAGTGACTTCGTGCGTGGGAAAGTTCCTGCGCGGCGGTGTCGGCGCTGCCCGGCGAAAAGAACATTCGGCCCGACGGAATCCACCAGTGATCATCAGGATCAGAATTCGGAAACCGTCCGTCCGCCTTCAACTGCTGGCTGGACAGGTAGCCGCCCTGGTCGGCAGCCTGGCCACCGAGCACGTTGGCGGGGTTCGGCAGCAGCGGCAGGCCATCGCGCTGGAAGACCTGTGCGATCAGTCCCGGCGTGAAAGCCAGTTTGTAGCTTTCGCCTGGGATCGCGAGGGGTTCCAGTTGACCAACGGGCAGCAGCGAAGTCAGGTCATCTTTGCGGTAGAGAGTGCGGACCTGCTCAATGAGCCGACGTTGCCTGCCAATCGTGGGAGGGTTCTCGTAGTCAATTTCAGAATCAAAGGTGTGGATCAGTGTATTGCCTGCGGGCTGCACAAAGTCTGTGCTCTGAAATCGACCGGCGAGGCCCGTCGCCATGTAGCCGGTTAGCTCACAGGTGCGAGTCTCAGACGGCATCGGAGTGCGATAGTCGTCAGGGAAAATCGCGACGTCGTCAATCGAATTGCTAACCAGATGCTCACTGTAAGTGACGAGTATTCTGCTTTGCTGATTTCGATCGGCATCCAGTGGGAGTGTGAGATCGGGCTGTCGCCGACCGTACCCGATGGCGGCTTCCTTCAGCACGTTCCCGAAGGAATCCACTTCCAGCGTGATTGAGTGCTGAATTCGGGGATCGGCCGGGTTGCGTTCATAGTGAAATGAGATTGCCTCGCGAGGGTGGGACAGGAAAACGGCGTGACGATTCAGGCCACGCGGTTGTTCCAGCCGGACGCTGAGATTCTGTTCGGAAACGGTGTAGGGGTGTTCCTGCTTCGGCGTTCCATCAAGAGCATAGACTTCCTGGCGAAGCATTGACCCTTTGAGCGCGCGGCAGGCTTCGCGTTCTTCTTCGAGCGTCAGGCCGGACGGCAGCACGGTGTCGGGCAGCAACTGTTCCCGGACCTCAAGATCGGTCAGCCCAGGCTCACGATAGTACTCTCGCTCGAATTGGCGGGAGACTCTTTCCCGGTCGAGAAAAACGCCCGTGTGGAACCATGTTCTTGTGAGCACTGGCGGAACATGTGAGGCAGCCTCCACGTTTGCGGCATCGGGCAGCGCACCGTTCCCCGTGAGTGCGGCAAGTTGTTCGGTATCGCGCTGCTCCACCATGCCGAAGCCGCGGAACTCGCGTTCCTCGCCATCGAAGTGTCCATGATGGTAGGCGTAGCTGGTCACAAAGCGATTGCGGCTGATGTGGTCGAAGGTTTCGATCCGTTCGACCACATGCACCGGGAATGGCAGTCGTGTGATCCACGGTTTGCCGTCTCGCTTGTCCTGCAGATAGAACTTCGTGGACGGCGCATAATGCACACGAGTTTCGGCACCCAGATTGTTGACGGTCCTGACCAGCAGATGTGGTTTCTGACCGCCCATCAGATTGACATAGCGCATTGGCCGTCGTGCGTCGCCAGGCAGGGGCGATGACCAGACGAGGCAGGCGGTTCCGTTGCCGAGCAGATCAGTGGGCACGATGCTCACAAGGTCGTCGATCCGAGGAAAGATGTTGAGTTGCGTTGGCAGGCTCCAGCCATTTCCCGACTGGTTGAAGTAGAGTCGCACGCCGTCGCGATGCAGGTAGATGATGTCCGTGGTCCCTGATCCGTCGATGTCAGCCAGTCGAATCCGTTTCTGGTCAAACTGATCCGGGTTGTCGAAGTGCGGCGAGTTGTCCATCGTCACTTTGGCACCGAAGCGACCGTAGCCGAGATTTGGCCAGTAGCAGATCTCTCCGTTGCGAACGCGGACGAGATCGGTGAGCCCATCGCCACTCAGATCCGCGAGATACACAGATTGCGTACCGTCGGCGAAAACCAGACGCGGGCCAATTTCTTCGTCGAGTGAATGAGAGACGCGACGAGCTGGCCCGAAGCCTGCCTCGGCCAGTGAGGGGTGCCAGACGATTGCATCGTCTTCGGTGATCAGCACGTCGGCGTGACCGTCGCCGTCCAGATCCACGAATTTCAGGTTAGGGTCGCGGGTATTGCGGTTGAGTCGGGACTTGAATGGGCGGAAGGGCCGCCAGCCTTCTTCTTCGTCATGTTCAAAGAAGCCCGGTGTCGGTCCATCGAACACCACCATGTCAGGCTCGCCGTCGCCGGCCAGATCAAGGAACTGCGCGCCGGCTGCGAGGGACAGACTGGGTTTTAGCGCAACACGTTCGAGCGGTGCAAACTCAACTGCTCGATCGCTGATCGGACTCAAGTTACGTTTGTAGAACCATGCATCCGCTTGTTCAGTCAGGATGCCGGGGATACCCTCGCCGTGCAGATCGGTCCACTGATAATTCGCACCATCGACGCCGATGGGCAGGTTCTCCAGGCTGGCCTGCGAGACCTCTTCTACTGTGTCCTGCACGACAGGTTCGGTGTAATTGAACTCAACCGGCGGCACGCTGCGTTTTTGATATCCGGCACCGGCACGCTGGTATCCGGTCTGAGTAACCGCACGCAGGAACGTGTAAACGGGGTTGCGGTCGCTGCCGGGATTCTGCTCGTGGGAATAAGTGAAATCCGTGGATCGGACGAGGCAATCTTGACCGACTCCCGGCTCACCGACAAAGTGATGGAACATCAGCACGCGACGACAGAGCCGAGTCGTGCGAACCTCAAAACCCGAGCGATACGAGGAGAACGGATCGTCGCGAAAGTCCCACTGTCCGGGATCATCCGGCGCGGGAGCATCCGCGTCGTGCTCGCCATAGTCAAAAACGACTTCAAACATCCAGTCGGCGTTCTGGATCTGAGACGGCGAAACAAACCGCGGTCGGTGTCCGGCGGCGTTGAGCAGAGGCGCGCGGTTTCCATAGCGAATATGTTTGAGATAGCGGTTTGTGCTGCGGCGCGAGTCATTGCGGGCACCTCGATTGCGTTCGCAGGCTCGGGCAAGATCGACGCCGAGACCGTCTTCCTGCTTGTAGTCGTAGATAACGGCGTTGCCCTTATCATCCAGAGTTTGGCAGATCAGCCAACTGAAGGTGCGACCGGAATCCTCCGGATCGGTGATGCGGGAATCGGCATCCGTGCCGTACAGGGTTAGAATGTTCTCTTTGGAAATCGAACGCCAGTGGACGTCGCCATTGCTGCGCTTTGTCCAGCGTTCGATGCGTGCAAACAACCCTTCGATCCGAGGCCGATAGCGGAGAATCGTGTAGTCAGCATCGATCGTGTCGTCGTGAAGCTGTGTCCCGTCCGGATTGAGAACCGGAACCAGATCCTCAGCGCCGGAGAGCATGAATACGTCGGATTCTTCGGCATCGAAATACTGCGGAAGCCCCTTGCTGGTCTTGCGTGTGATCGACGGCACCGAAAGTCCCCAGCCAAAACCAAAGGGACCGTTGCCGTTGCCGGAATCGTACGACAGGGAAAGCTGAGGACCGAATCCCGAGCGCCCCGGACTGGTTGCAATCGGCACTGACATTGAGCCTGTGCCGGTGACCGGATTGGTGGCAAATTTTTCGCCCAGGCCACGGATGGCACCTCCGCCTTTTGGCAAGGTCACGCTGGGTGCAGAAACGCTGAACGAATCGGTCGATTGGCCATGGGGCGTCGATCTGGAACCCTGTGTACTGCGATCAGAATTGGAAGGAATGTTCGGGCTCACTTTGCCGCAGCCTCCATGAAATTCTCACGTCCACCCAGGAACATCGTTCGGACTGTAATTAGGACAAGAGTCGTTGTCAACTCAACGGGACAGCACGGATACCGGTTCACCGACAAGAACAACGCAACAGAACAAAGGTGGCACGCACAGTTCCCTGAATCGCGAACGATGCGGTTCTATCGGGCTGGGTTTCTCAGCGTGGAACTCGGATCGTTTCGATCTGTTCTCCATGTCGGGTGCGGAAAGTGGATCACAAAGTCACCATTGTAGGAGCAGGCAGCTTCGGTAAATTCGATCTGTCCGATCATCCGCCACGCATCCTCTGGAAATTTCCCTCGCTTGATCAGGAGCCCTTTTACCTTTCCCAAATCAGTCGCTTCGATGTTGAATTTCAGCTTCCTGGTCGGTCCATGAATATGCTGCAGAACCTCATCACGAAAATCCAGGTCACTATCGGGATCGCCGATGCGGGGTTGCCCAGGATCAACAGTAATCTGCAGAAACTCCGGCGCTTTTGTTGGAACGCTGGCTGGTTTGCCAAGTTCAGCAATCGTGTACAACTGTCGAATCGCGGCTTCCCGGTCCACGACCTTGAACAGCAAACCAGACAGCAGCAGCGTGCCGATCCCCAGGCCACGACGCCACGGAGTGACATCGGGAGCATTGCGACAGGTAACATCATTGAGAAACGGCGTCCTGCTGCCGCCAAGGTCTTCCTGAGTGATGAAGTTTGCCGTTCTCAGCGGAGTCGTATGGTTTTCATCCGTCGTGGGGAAGAGTTTGCCAACCAGCGACAACGATCGATAGCAGCCCCGACGTGTTTCAGTGCAGCACGTTGAGTATCGGCCGATGATCAGAGCTTCACTGCCTTTTTGAAAGTAGCCGCTCCACGGATTGTCTTCGGTGATTTTCCAGCGTCCCAGGAGACATACACCATTCGGATGCAGAAGTCTGCGGTATCCCAGGCGGTCGCTGCCCCAGCGCATATCTGCATGGGAATCCACGGCGCGTTCTGCCGCCTGGCGAAATTTCCAGGCTGCGCCACCCGGCAACAATCCCCTGGCAACACGTTTGAAGTTGACTTCATAGACGGGAAGTGGAGGTTCTGCCGGATCTCCATATTTCAAATAATACGGATTGCGAAACAGTGCTTCACGAATCTCGGAATAGATGGTTCCCTGCGCGTTCGCGTCTTCATCGCCGAACGCCTGAGGACCTAAGCGGCTTGAATCAAACTTCATCGTGTACTCCCGGCGAGGCGTCAGGATCATGGATTGCCCACAAGACTGCCGTGCTCAGCAAACGTAACGTGGGATAAGCTTCCAGCTTGTCAGGTTTTCCCAAAAAGCATTGAGTTTTCATTCCGCGATGGCAAGCTGGAAGCTTACCCCACGTAGAAATCCAGACTAAATCACCATTCGTTTGTGTTTTCGTTTACACCACCACCAGGCGACAAATGCGTTTTCGACAGCCAGCAAAGCCAGAAGCGTCAGGACTATCCCAACCAGTTTCCACCTGCTGGCGGCGGAGAGTTGTGGCGGAGGGGCCTGTTCTTTCTGCTGATGCGGAGCCAGCGGATCCAGAAGATAAGGGAATGTCGCCTTGAATTTGCCGTCGTTCCTGTCATTCGTCTGTTGACGGGGCCACTTCGCGTTGTTGTGCTGGTGCGACAATTCGAACAGCAGTGTATCTCCCCATTGTGCCAGAAGGGCCGCGACGTCGTCTGTCAGAAGTCGTCCGTTCGGAAAGCCCGCCGGATACTGAGTCGTGTAAATCATGACATCCGGCGTGAAGTCCCATTTGCGGTATGCAAAGGTCTGAGCGAAGTTCAGCCTGAGTGCAATGTCCCGAAGCAATCCGGGATTTGTATGTTCACTCACGACTGCTTTCACATGATCTTTGGGATGCAGCGTATTGAGCAGTTCAAAACGTGGATTTTGTGTTCTCAGGGAACGGCCCTGATGATCAATCTGCGTATCTCTTTTGTGTGAAGTGGCCCAGATCAGGAAGTCTCTGGGAGAACCGTCAAAGCGGTTCATCGGGATGCGGACGGCCATCGCCACAACGTCTGTGTCAAAAAACGCAGGAAAGATGAACGGGTCGTCAAACACACCGGATGATTCCTGAATTGTCTGAGACGACCATCCGCGGATTGGTGTGCTCTTCGAATTCAGGTATCGGGGAAATCCAACCCTGAACGCAGCTCGATCCGTCAGACCAAATTCAATGATGATTTCTTCACGGATTTTCTCCGGATGTTCGATCATTCCGCCGTACCGCAGAAACGCTTCATGCGGCGTTGGCCGACCACCTGCCACATCCGGGCCATGACTGTGTCCATCGTCATAACCTGACGAGCCGGCACCGGTGCCAGCGCTGCCAGGCTCATCGGTCTGAGCAAAGGTGATCGGGTGATTCGTGTCAATGTGTACGCGATAGGTATAGGGCTCCAGCATCAGCGTCCCGTGATCCGTCAGCGCTCGACGGACACACAGGATCACCACGAGCGAATCAATCTGTGCAATCTGCTCAGCGGTCAACGGAGTACGAGCCAGACTTGCCAGATCACCCTTGAGCGGCGCTGTCCTGTTGCCATCGTACGGAAATGCAGGCGACTGATCCTTCAGCACCGGAAACACAAACAGGTCTGTGATGCCGCCTTCCTGCTGCACCAGATTGAGAGGGTCAATCGGGTCGGCATGGTCGGATGCATACACACACGTCGCCGACAGCAGAGACAGTCCCACAATAAGAAAAGCCTGAGTTCCAGACATGCGGATTTCCATAATGAATTTCGCCTTTGAAACTATCCGACCCTACCGGATTTTATATGCGTGATTTATGGAAACGTCATTCGTTTAACGGCGAGCCGTAGGCGTAGGCGGCAGAGAATTTCGCCTACGCCTACGGCTCACCGTTAAACGATCATTCTCCCACACTCGATTATTCCTTCAAAACCAATCGGGAGCTGCACATAGAATCCGGTAGAGCATCAAAGCGGAATCTTCCAGAACCAGTCGCGAGTTGACTCATTGTCAAGGCCAAGTGCTGTCCCAATATGTTCGCCGAGCTTGCGATAACTCTCCCACTGTGGCTCGTCAAAGAACTGATCCGCCGTCGGTTCGTGTGGAAAATCAGGTTGCGCACGGTGATAGTTGCAGACATCCACCGACTCGTCTCCGGAGACCGTCGCTTTGATGTACAGAATCAGACTGCTTTGGGTCTTTGCCGGATCATCTGCGTAGGTGACTCTCAGCAGTGTGGCATGACGTGGAGACTTTCCCGGATCAGCCCCGACTGCGGTGGCAGGCACGAGTTCAGACAGCGTGCCAAGGGCACCGGCCACCGTTCCCGGAATTTGACTCGTCTTCAATGCAGTAATTTCCGCCGCAGTCAGCGGTTCCACCGTGGCATCGAAATCAACCCGAACCTTGCGGATCATCTCCGAAAGATCCTCGAACGTGTATTCCGGATCGGCACCACCATCCACAATCACGATGCGTCGAACTCGACGACGAATCAATTCGTACGCCCCCAGGTTCTCGAAGAAGCCACCATCCGAAAGGTGCCAGAACCGCGCCCACGGCCCGGGGAATCGGCTGAGCCATTCATAGATCAACAGGGATTGTGTCGCAAAGAACCGAGGAACCAGATACAGCAGCCGTCGACTGAATGTCAGATCGGGAAATCCACGTCGGGCTGCATGGGAAATTCCGCTGTCCCACCAATAACCAGTCCGCAAGTTGACAAGTCCCATCAGCAGCGAGTTCCCCAGCGTTGACGACCGGCCTCGGCCTGGATCAATCGCTGCTCCGGAAAGCCCGATCCATGTCCGAAGCGACAGCATCTCCGCAGCATCGGCTGGCTGCCCCTGAAGATCGACCAGCGGATGCGGACTTCCGGGCTGAGCACCAAGCGGTTCAAGTCTTGCCGGGGCCCGGTGCTTCACGGAATCCTGCTGCGTACCGGACGTGACCCACTTGCTGTGCCACGTTTCACCCACAGTCATCCCCAGCGAACTGACGGACAGAATCAAGCCCTGGCGATCTCGTTTGACACCAAGCGAGTCCGGATCAACGCTTTCGTTCAGTGTCAGACTCATCAGATGGAACGGACCGGATGCCATGTGTGGCTGGTAGTTGCGAATCGAGGGGACATCATCACCTGGCATCACTTCTGTCACATTCGCTCCGTCAGGACGGTGACGCAAAGGATTTGACGCCCCCAGATAAGCACGAGCCAGTCGTGCCGAATAGGTCTGCGACAGAGACGATTGATTGACGAACGACACTGCCGACGGACATGCGAATGCACACGTCAGTAACACGGCGACGGCAGTGACACTCCAGCCAAACCCGAGAGTGACTCCATCAGAAAACGCGGCGTGAGCCGCAAACGAGTAGAACACGAGTGGCAGCGTAAACAGGGCGGCTGCCATCGCACATGCGACCAGATTCCGCTTCAGAATCCGGACCAGCGCGGACGGTCGCTGCGAGTCCTGTTGACTCAGCAGGCTCGTCAAAAATCGTGCTGCGGGCATGATTGCCATGATGGATGCGATCAGCCCCGCGAAGGCCTTTGCATAAGTGACATTCTCTGCCACCTTCCATTCATAAAGCCCATGCCCCAGTGTATCGATCAGAACGAAAACCAGTGCGGCCCCCGTCAGAGACAATGCAAGGCCAAGCTCATACGTCAGAAAATTCCGCGTTCGCAGACGCTGAGTTTCAACACCACCTGTGCCGGT
>JAYTAK010000068.1:0-5073 GCA_043737515.1 Candidatus Kuenenia sp.
AGCTACAGAGCATTAACGTATGCTCTGATCAGGACTCTCACCTGACTATTCAATCGCCTTCACAGGCGCACTAGCCGTGGGTGAAACCCACGGTCGGGCAGAACCAGTTTGGCCGCCAGCCCCGAATGGGGCGACAGCAGGCGTGGGTTGGACCGGTGCTGTCGTCCCTTCGGGACTCACAATACCTTATAATTCCGCATCCACGGGCTGACGCCCGTGGCTACATGCTGTGGCCGCTTCGCGGCCGAAACACACACGCAGTTTACTCGTCCAAAGATCAGCTTTCGCCGCGTTTTACCTGATCAACATCTTTCACGGCGTTGCCTGATCGCATGCACGTCACTTGTCGTTGAAACGTGTTTACGATGGCTTTATAGTCGTTTATGTCAAACAGGACTGAGCTGTTTGTAAACACGCTTCGTCCATCTTCCGCACAACATCATCAATGTCCATCCACTCTGTTGCGCGATCAAGGATTTCGCGAACGCTGTTTGTCTCAATCAACTTAATGTTCATTTCAGATTCCATCCATCGGTCAATGCTGCGTTAATGATGTGTACGCGAACCGGACACAACATTTCACGACTGTGCGAATAACTGATCTCTTTTCGATACTGCAATTGCCCCACCACAATTCCCGGCTGGACGCCAAGGCGCTTCGCGAATCCTTCAATTGCCGCCTTTGAGTATTTCGGGCGATTGCCCAATATGAACTCCTTCATTGCACGCTCTGAAATGAGAAACGTTGATGCCATTTCATCAGCCGCCTTCTCATACGCCGGCTTTTCTTCGGTGGGCTGTGCTCCTGTTCCTACCAGACTTTCATCTACGCTCCTGTCATTGTTCTTGATATGTGCCAGTTCATGCCCGAGGACAAACCAAAAGTTGTCAATCCGATCGTAACGCATCGACAACGCAATCACAGGCGAAGTCTCATCCAGCCAGAACGCGGCACCGTCGATGTTCGTCGATTTCAGTTGTTCAACAATTACGAATCTCACCCCGAGGTCCGCCAAAACACGCGGAACGCGACGCACGCCTTCAACTGATGCCGCCAGCTTTCGAAACTTCACGATTGCATCACCGATATCATTCGGGGCATATGTTCCTGCTTTCAGTGTTTCGGAAAGCTGCTTCGCTCGGTAACACCAAGCCGTTTGAGCCGTCGATATTGATCCGTACGATTGCTTCTTCGCGGCAAAAACAAGGGATGGCGGTGCATCGATCGATGGAAGCTCGAAGAATCCAGCGACAGACGATTCCAGTACGTCCAGGTCCTTTGAATCTTTGATCCAGTTCCTGCGGATCATCTCCCGAATCGGACCCTTTCCAAACAGCCGCGCCCGTCTTGCAACCCCTGTGTCTTCTGTTGCGACGCTCGAAAGCTGCCAGGAGTTTTCCAGGTTCAGCCAAAGTTGCGCGTCTGTTCCGAACGCGTCTCCTAATCCTTGTGCCGTTTCCGGAGTGATTGCCTTCTTCGCGGCAATAATCTCATTGATTGCCTGAACCGGACGTCCCAGAATCTCCGCCAGGTCCGACTGACTCCATCCTCGTGCTTCGATCTCGTCTCTAATGAACTCGCCCGGCGGAAAGACCTCTGCGGCTCGCTGCGTTGTCATGCCCGTGTCTCCTTAGTGATAGTCTTCAATTGAAACAATGACGACAGTTTTGTCACTCCTTTCAATAATCTCCAGAATCAAACGCCACTGATACTCAACCTCATTGATCTTTGGTGTGACCTCTTTCCTTTCAGTTTTTCGTAGTGCAACGACTTCAATGCGTAAAAGTCACGCTCATCCGGTGCCGCTCTGATGATCTGCATCAATTTCCGGTAGCTGCGCACGATCCCCCGATCGAAGCCCGCGTTGAACGACGGGTCAACTTCCAATCGCTCAAGATCATCGTTGACGAACGCAACATCCGTGAAATGGGGGTTGCTTTGATCGCATGATATTCGGCGAATCAATCGTGTCGATATAGAGTATTCACCTATCGGGTGAATAATGCGTTTTTATCGTTCCGTCCGCAGCTTGACCGTGCCCGATCCGACGGTGCCGTAAACGGCGGCCAGAAGCGGAATTTTTTTAAAGGAAAGGCCGCTGATGTTCGATCGGCGAGCGGAAGCGATGGCCACACGGTAAGTATCTGGTCGTTGCTGACGGGGACATCTTTCGTCCCTGTTGGGACTTTCGGATTTAGGCCGGACGCAATCCCACCGTTGAAACGGTGGGCTATTCTCGGGTGTCCCAGGCGGGACAAACGCGGAGGAACAACAGTCGCTGACGCGATGGAAGTGGCATACAAAGGAAGATGGTGTGCCTGCACGGCTTGTCAGCCGTTTGTCACCCCTGCGTTTTGCGTCCATTCGCGGTTGGATTGTGCTTGGCCAGGCAGCGGACATTCATTTCCCGTGCGGTCCTTAGCCCAGGATCGAAGCAATTTCACGATGCTGCGTACTTTACGCAAATTCGAATATACTGACGGACGACACCTTCACCATTGGTCTCTACACAACCCGACCTCAATGAGGACATCCTTGCCATTGACGCACAGGATCACCTCTGCTCGCCGATTGGGGGAATCTCAAAACATCTCATCGTAGTGCATGAGGTCGTCTTCACTGACCAGTTCGTGCTGGCGTTCTTTGAGGACACGCAGAGCTTCATCGGTTTCGCTGACGAAAATGGCGACAGCACCTCGACCGTTTTTGCGGTACATGAGCGGATAAACGTACTGCACGTTGAGTTCGGCTGCCATCAGGCTTCCCAGGACCGCTGTGTGCGGCTGGTCGGCGTTTGGCAGCAGGACGCCGATGACGTCGGTTTCGAACATCGTGAAATTCGCAAACGTCAGCAGTTCATGGGCCCGTTCGTAGTGATTCACGATCACACGGGCGACGGCACAGTCGGCGGAATCCATAATGCTGAGTGCCATGATCCGCAGGTCATCGCGTTCGATCACACGGAGCAACTCGTGCAGCGAGCCCACGCGGTTTTCAAGGAACACGATGAACTGCCGCAGACACGGCCAGTCGCGACCTCGGGAGGTCGATGTCTGGATCAGGGAATCATCTCCAAATCCTGAACTCATAGTGGATGAACTCCGTTGAAACGTGTTACATGCGTTGAAAAAGGTGTCTGGAACTTTGGAGGCAACAGAAAACAACACAACAGCCTGGTGCCGGAGAGTTCCAGACACCTTTTTCAATCCAAATCAGGCACTCTTGCGAAACGATTCTCGCCCGTCAATGATCGAGCTGGCATCGAAGCGTTTTCCGAAATATTCCGAAATGGCCCGTGGATCGCTGAGTACCTGTTCGGCACTGCCGGAGACCAGCACTTGTCCATGGCAGATGATGTAGCTGCGATCGGTAATTGTCAGCGTTTCACGTTCTCGATGGTCGGTGAGCAGAATCGAAATGCCGCGATCTTTCAGTCCTTTGATGATGTCCTGAATGCTGTGGATCGTGACCGGATCGATGCCGGTAAAAGGTTCGTCCAGCAGAATGATCTGCGGGTCGCTGGCGAGGGCTCGTGCAATTTCCAGGCGGCGGCGTTCACCTCCGGACAGTGATCCGGATCGCTGTGCCCGCTTTTCCCACAGGCCGAATTCGGTCAGAAGCTGCTCGATCCGTTCGTTGCACTGTTTGCGGTTCAGTGCTCGATATTCCAGAATCGCCAGGATGTTTTCAGCAACGGTCAGCCTGGAAAAAATGCTGGTGTCCTGCGGCAGATAGCCCAGGCCATTCTGGGCTCTGCGATACATCGGCCAACTCGTGACGTCCTCGCCCCGCAACAGTACGCATCCTTCCGTGGGGGCGATAAGTCCACAGGCCATGCGGAAACTTGTGCTCTTGCCAGCGCCGTTCGGCCCCAGCAGTCCGACGATTTCGCCCTCGTTGACGTAAAAGCTGACGCCATCCACCGCCCGCTTGCCGGGATAATCTTTGACCAGTCCTTCACACGACAGCAATGCCATCAGAGAATCCTTCTCACGAGTCTGCAAATTTGGAATCGTTAAAGCACCAGCAATGTTCGCACAATCGTTTAACCGCGTGGGCAACGCCCCGCGCTTTGTATTTCAAATCTCAAATACGAAATCTCAAATAGAACAATCGCGGCCCGCTGGGCACGCGGTTAAACGAGCCACTGCAAAATGCAGCCGGTATAACATGGCATCTTACCGAATCTTTTTCATCCTGAATATATTGGGATAAAACGGCACATGGTAAAACGGGTAATCTGCATCGGACTCCATTTGCTCTTTACTCAAATGTCTGTAATCAGATTCCGAAATCGTGTGGCCTTTTACGGAGAATCCCCGGCCGTCATTCAGAAACGGCACTCCGTGAGGCCAGAAAATGAACATCGCCTTTCCGATCAGATCGATTTCGCGAACGGCATAGCGATGGCTCTGGATGCCTCTCAGTGGGCGACTGTAGTAATCAAACAGTCGGCTGTCCTTGCTGGCGGGCGAGTTATCGCCGCACATCAGGTATTCATCGGCGGCGAGTTGCAGGTCGAACAGACCTTTGTAGCGAGATCGTTGTTCCGTCACGAGGCGTGCATACTCGCGTCCGTAGCTTTCGGGCGATCTGAGGTTCGACGCAAGGGAATGAAATTCGCGGCTGTCCACCTCGCACGCACGGGCTGTCCCAAATGACGGATTTGCGCTGCGTCCCATGTCGTCGGTATAATCCAGGACGTCGGCGCGATAGTAGATGTCCCGCCGAATCCGCAACGCCGATGCCGTGACAACTGCACCGCTGGCTGCGATGCCCGCCGGTGCCAGATCCTGATCGCCCGGCAAGTTGAAACCTTCTGTCACGAAGGTGACTTCCTTTTCGAACGGTACGACTGAACCATTGATCCACAGCAGCGCGCGGTCATCGACATTGGCGAACGAGAACTCATACTCTCCATCACCAGATTCACCGGATTCAGCGGTCGCGACCACTTCGCCTTCAGAATATGCTCCGTTGGCGTCGCGGTCGCGGCGGACGATTTCGACCTTGCCCGACGCCGGGTGAAACCGTGCCTGCACGGCGCGCACGCCTTCGATCAGTTCAAGGAC
>JAYTAK010000069.1:0-5068 GCA_043737515.1 Candidatus Kuenenia sp.
TCACGCTCCGTCGTGACGAGCCTCGAACAGGGCCACATGAATGAAGATCCCGCCTCGATTGTCCTTCAGCCCCATGCAACGACGCTGATTGTGGAACCCTGACTCGGTTGACGAATGTCGATTGGCAAATGCTCATCACGGCGGAGCGTGATGGCTACTTTGGGTTGCGGGCGAAGCCCGCGCTGGGCAATTTGTTCCTGTCGGGCTCCTGTCAATACTATCACGACACAACACGCAATTCCCGCGTGACGATCTGCCAGCACATCGAAACAAGAATTACGCTCGGCTCGTGGCAGGTCATAGGCGTCGGATTGTGACACAAGTCTCTGCAAACACTGGAAGTTTGGTTTTACCGAGAAGATTTCCGCAATGTGACAGATGTCCGCCGACGGAGCGGCGGACCTACGTAGGCGAACCGCTCCGTCGGCTCGCATTTTTTGGGGACGCTCGTGCGAGTACACCGCCGCGTTGCTGTTTTCAAAACCCACACACTTCAGTTGAATTACGATCGTTCATAGCAATCTCAGTCGGCGGAGCGACTGAGCTACGTAGGCGAGCCGCTCCGTCGGCTCGCATTTTTGGGACGCTCGTGCGAGTACACCGCCGCGTTGCTGTTTTCAAAACCCACACACTTCAGTTGAATTACAATCGTTCATAGCAATCTCAGTCGGCGGAGCGACTGAGCTATGCAGGCGAGCCGCTCCGTCGGCTCGCACCAAACACGGCGGCGAGTGGGGCGACTGGTGTGTGCAGACACGGAGGGCTGACGCCCAACCGCTCGCCGGAGGGGTGAGTTCGGCGTTGCGGATCGGAACGGAAATGATGCCTCCACGATTGTTATCGCTGACGAGCCCCGGTAGTCTGAGCGGACTCTCGAAGTGACGCATGATGGCGAGCGTCCGTTTTTCTCCACTTCTACCGCGAGCCTTCAAGCGCATCTTTTTGCTGAGAACCTCAGGAAGCCTGCAATGTCTGTGAAAACTCGAATTCAGCAATGGTTGAAGTTGGCGACGCGCGAATCGGCACGGGGGAACAATCGTGGTCGCCGAATTCGCGGATACGCGGCGCGAGTCGAATCGCTGGAGTCTCGCACGTTGCTGACTGCGTATACTGTCACTAATCTCAATGACGCAGGAACCGGCAGCCTTCGCGATGCGATCTCTCTGGCCAATGGCAACTCAGGAACGGATACGATTACATTCACTACGTCGGGAACAATTACGCTGTCGTCGGGGGAACTTGCAATCACCGACAGCGTCACGATCACTGGACCGGGGGCCGACAAACTTGCGGTCAGCGGCGGCCACACGGCAACCAGGATCTTTCTGATTGACAACGCGAATGCCAGCCTCATTGACGTGGCAATCAGCAACATCACGATTCGTGATGGAGGCGACGGGATCACTTCCATCAACGGGGCCGGCGTGCGCAGCAGTGAAAACCTTACGCTGCGCGGCGTGGCCGTGACAGGCAATGACGCAGCAAATCTGGGCGGCGGCGGAATCCAGATATTCGGCGGGAACTTTGTTCTACAGGACAGCACAGTTGCCAATAATCGTGCGAACCAGGGCGGGGGAATCGAGCTGTTCGGGAATTCGGCAACGGTCATCAATACGACGATCTCCGGAAATCAGGCGAATGGTCACGGAGGAGGGCTGATTGCATTGATCGGAGCGACAACGGTTCGCAATTCAACAATTGCCAACAACCGGTGTGATGCAGATGGTTCTGGGGGAGGAGTCAATGGAGGGGCTGCCGGCAATGTCGGCCTATTGACATTGCACAACACGATTGTTGCGGGCAATTTTCAGGGCACCGGAACCACTCCGTGGGACGCATCACAATTGACAGCGTCGTCATCGCATAATCTGATCGGATTCGCGGGACCGGATGTCTGGATTACCGATGGAGTCAACGGCAACATCGTCGGAGTCAATGGCTCCGGGAATCGGGATGTTGCCACAATCCTGAATACGACACTGGCAGACAATGGTGGTCTGACGCAGACACATGCGCTGGTCACGGGAAGTGCGGGGATCGATTCTGGCAGCAACGGCCTGGCGATCGACGCAAATGGAGCCGCACTGACACATGATCAGCGAGGCGGCGTGTTGCCTCGAATCTTCAACTCCACGGTGGACATCGGAGCCTATGAGTCCGTCTTCAGTCCAATCGTAGTCAGCATTGTCACGGACGAACAGGACAATGACCTCAGTTCCGGCGATATCTCTTTGCGGGAAGCAATCGCACTGGCCAACCTCAGCCCCGGTGCGAATATGATTACCTTTGCCGCGACGACCAATGCTCAGCCCTTCAATTTTTCGTCTGCGACCCCGATGACAATTACCGACACGCTAACCATTACCGGCAATGGTGCAGCCAGTACGGTCATCGATCCACGGCAAAATTCACGCATTTTCACCATCGGCTCAGGCGATGTGACGCTGAACCGTCTGACGCTCACGCACGGACGTGGTCTTGGAACTGGCGGGGCGATTCTCAACTCGTCCTCCGGCACATTGACGATCAGCCAGTGTACGCTGTCCGATAATATCGTCGTCAGCACCAACTCTGGCGCCCAGGGCGGGGCCATTTTTGCTGGAAGTGGCGCGGTGACCATTAGCCAGTGTACGCTGTCCGGGAATACCGGCTCCTCCGACGGCACTTCCAGCCAAGGCGGGGCGATTTTCGCTTCGAGTGGCGCGGTGACGATCAGCCAGAGTACGCTTTCCGGAAATTCCGCCGCAGCCAGATCGAACGACCGCGTTAACGGCCGAGGCGGGGCCATTTACGCTTTGAGTGGCGCGGTGACGATCAGCCAGAGTACGCTGTCCGGGAATCAGGCTGAGGGCGGGGCGGGATCGAACGTTAACGGCCGAGGCGGGGCCATTTTCGCTTTGAGTGGCGCGGTGACCATCAGCCAGAGCACGCTTTCCGGGAATTCCTCTGGCAACGTCGGCGGGGCCATTTACACTTCCAGTGGCGCGGTAAAGACGATCCGCAACAGTATCGTGGCGGGGAACACAAGTGCCGTTGGATCAGACCTCTATTTCCCTGGCAGCTTTACAGTCACCAGCAGCCTGATCGGTCGCAGAGACGGCACAAGCCTGACTGTGAACGTTGGTTCCACTCCCGATTCCAACGGCAACTTCGTCGGAGGATTTAACGATGCCACAAAGCTGGATCCCAAACTCGGCCCCCTCGTCAACAACGGCGGCCCAGCGAAGACTCACGCTCTGCTTACCGGCAGCCTGGCCATCGACCACGGCGACAACGCCCAAGCCGTTGACGTCTCGAACGGCAACACGGCTCTCACGACCGACCAGCGAGGCGCGCCGTTTACCCGAATTCTTGACGGCGACAATTCCGGGGTGCCTCCGGCCATCGTGGACATGGGGGCCTTTGAGTTCTCCGGGCTGCGGCTGCTCAGCCCAAGTCCCAATGCATTCAATCTGCGGCCCACGTTTACCTGGACCCCAATCGCCGGGGCCACGTCCTACACCATTCAAATCAACAATGAGAGTACCAACGTCCCGCACTTCCATGACGCAACAACCGGCAATGCGTCGTACACACCGACTGTCGATCTCGCGATTGGCAAATTCAAAATGTGGGTCAGACCCAACTTTGCAGCCGGACCCGGCAACTGGAGTGCTCCACATCTGTTCAACAATCTGACAAAGCCGACATGGCAGACAATGCCGCGGACGCAGTTGACATCCCGGCCAATGCTGAACTGGAACGCGCTGCCGGGGGCCGTCAAGTACGATCTGTGGATCGACAATTTCTCGACGGGGCAACTGAAAGTGATCCGCCAGGAAGTCACGGGCACCAGCTTCACGCCAGCAGCCGATCTGCCGATGGGCATTTATCGCTGCTGGATTCGCGGGATCGATGCCAAAGGAAACTTGGCTGGCTGGTCGGTACTGCAGGAATTTCTGGTGGTCCCCGGCCCCACACCTGTCGGCCCGCTGAGTGCCACATTTGACCGGACGCCGACGTTCGCCTGGAATCCAGTCACAGGTGCAGCCAGCTATGAACTGTTTGCGAGGAATCAGAACACCGGTGCGATGGTGATCAACGGCCAGTCGGTCATGGCGACGAACTTCACGCCGACCACGAATCTGACCGATGGCCCGTACCGCTGGTGGACACTGGCGGTCAGTCCGGCCAACATCGGCCCGATCAGGAGCGGCGGTTCCAACCCGACCGACATCTACGTCGGCGGACGCCCGACGATCATCGCTCCCGTGGCTGGTTCGTCCACATCCGACCGAACTCCGACGTTCACCTGGCGCGCTGTCGATGGAGCCGCCAGTTATCAACTCACCGTGAACCGAACTTCTGCACCACAGGTGAATGTCATTTCTCAAACTGGCCTGACATCCACCACCTTCACCACCACAACGAATCTGACTGCGGGCAACTATCGAGCCTGGGTGCGAGCGGTCAGTACGACCGGCGAATTGAGCCCCTGGAGCATCGACGTCAATTTCACAGTCACCGCGACAGTTCCCGCGATCAATTCGCCGGAGACAGACTTGAAGCTCACCGGACTGTTGGCGTCCGCACTGGCTCAACCTGACGACAGCGATACTGAATCGAGCCCGATGCTGATTGTCGAACATCCTCAAACAGAAGCCGCTGCTCACGATCCGGACTTCGAAGTCGCGATTCCAAGGCGACCATCAAACTTGTTCGTACGGCCAGATCAAGGAGTCCTGCAACTGAATGATCTGGAGGTGGATCGCCTCATGGTGGAATTCGCTTTGCACGAATTCACAACCGCCGTAATCCCGCAGCTGTGAGATCGTGAGCGGGACGGGATGGAAGCCTTCGACATCAAGTCGCCTCGCTGGGCCAAATACAAGGCGACTCAATTGTATCGGGTGATGCTCGTGATCCCCACGCCCGACGGTCGCATTTGCCGGTTCAAAACGACCGAGGATCTGAGTGAGCAGCAGGCGGCTGGCGAATGGTCGGTGACTAAGATCCTTCTTGGGCGGACGATTTTTCGGTGGTGAGTCTCCTGTAGACTCGCAGGCAGATGCTGAATCGACGAGACTAG
>JAYTAK010000070.1:0-2179 GCA_043737515.1 Candidatus Kuenenia sp.
CGGCGGCAACCGCGCTGCCTGCGCAAATGACGCCCATCATCAGCGCTACTAACCCCTTGCGTAGCATTTCAGCCCCCTCCATGGAATCCGCGGATCGTCCGGTGGTCCGCATTGGCGGCAGGTTGACAACAACCTGAACACGCCCGATTGTTCTGATTTCGAATGCAGCCGCAGACTCACACTGAATCCGCCTGCGCTCTGCCAGGTTTCTGCTTCGCCAGCCTTCCAGCCCAATCGCCAGCCGTTCTGCGAAGCCCGAAATACTCCCGACACTCCTCTTGTTCGACCAGTATCGATCGTGCGGATGAATCATTCAGTACCGGTAGAATCAATGATATGGGCATCAGAACAGGTTCGCTCGGATGAGTCTTCTCAATCCAAAAAAACACCGTGATCGGCTTTTTTTACCCCATTTACCCATCGTTAATCCCTGCCGCAGCGAAGGTTTGTTTATTACACTTCTTTCTTTGGGGACTGTCGTTTTAATCGTTTAACGGCAAGCCGCAGGCGTCGTTGCCGCGTTCGCCTGCGCCTGCGGCTCGCCGTTAAACGAATTCTCTGACTTGGCTCAGGTTCCGCCACACAGTGAACCGAATTGTGCGCAGTCCTCGGTTTCAGAGGACGTGACAGGATGCTCTAAAGGCAAAGGACGCCCGAGTGGCTCGACGGAAATCTTCGAATCGAAAAGTCAGTGTACTCTTTGACGAAAACGCGGCACCGGACGCAAACGTGCAGTTTGTGCCGATCAGCGAAGAGACCCGACGACGCTACCTGAATTACGCATTGTCGGTCATTACCTCCCGCGCGCTGCCGGATGTGCGCGACGGCCTGAAGCCCGTTCAACGCCGCATCCTGTATGTGATGTACGATCGTCTGCGACTCACGGCCGACAGCAAGACACGAAAGTGTGCCAAGATCTGCGGGGACACGACAGGTTCGTTCCATCCGCATGGCGAAATCGCTGTCTATGAAGCGCTGGCGCGAATGGCTCAGGATTTTACGTTTCGCTATCCACTGGTCATCGGCCAGGGAAATTTTGGCTCGATCATGGGACTCCGCGCGGCGGCTGCTCGATACACCGAAGCCAAGGTCTCGCGGCTCGCTGAAAACCTGATGACCGAATTACGGTTTCAAACCGTCGAGCTGCGTCCGACCTACGACGCCGCAGACGAAGAACCCGTGGTCCTGCCCGCGCGTTATCCCGCATTGCTGGTGAATGGGTCTTCCGGGATCGCGGTCGGGATGGCGACCAACATGCCGCCGCACAATCTTGGTGAAGTCATCAAAGCCTGCGTCCATCTGATCGAAAACCAGGACGCTTCGGTCGCGCAGTTGATGCGTTATGTCAAGGGGCCCGACTTTCCGCTCGGCGGCCGCATTATGACCGATCGCGCGGCCCTGAAGGACATGTACGAAACCGGACGTGGCTCGATCAAAGTGCGCGGCGAATGGCGATTCGATCAGCAGGGCAAAAAGCAGGACACGAGCCGGATCATCATCTATTCGATTCCCTACGGAGCGACGACCGGCCCGCTCATGTCCGAAATCGGCGAACTGATTGCCGCCCGTAAACTGCCTCAACTGGAAGGCGTCAACGACGAGACCAACGAAGAGAACGGTCTGCGTATCGCGATTGATCTGAAATCCGGAGCCGACTCAGCCGCCGTCATGGCGTACCTCTTTAAGCACACTTCGCTGGAACAGAATTTCGGCTACAACGCGACGTGCCTGGTGCCCGCTGATCGCGGTTCGACCGTGCCGCGCGTGCTGGACCTGAAAGCACTGCTGCAGCACTTTCTGGATTTCCGTCACGAAACTGTGCGCCGACGCCTGGAATACCAGCTCGCACAGCTTCGCAAACGCATCCATATCCTGGAAGGCTTCGCGATCGTTTTCGACGGACTCGATCGAGCCCTCAAAATCATTCGTGCGAGCGACGGAAAGAAAGACGCGGCCCGACGGCTGATGGCCGAATTCCCGCTGGATGAAATTCAGACCGACGCAATTCTGGAATTGCAGTTGTACCGACTTTCGAAGCTGGAGATTGGTCAGATTCGTGAAGAGCTGGCCGCCAAGAAAGCCGAAGCCGCCGCATTGGAAGCGATTCTGAAATCGAAAACGAAAATGTGGAAGCTGATCACGACGGAACTGGAACAGGTTGCCGCAGACTTCGCCGACA
>JAYTAK010000071.1:0-2178 GCA_043737515.1 Candidatus Kuenenia sp.
TCATCGACAAGTTCCCCCATCGCCACGGCAATTCCGCCGAGAGTCATCACGTTGATCGAGAGATGTGTTCCCGTAATGTGGCCCCACAGCCGAAAGACCAGCGTCGTGATGACGAGCGATAACGGGATGGCTGTGAGAGTGATGAACGTGGTTCGAAAGTTCAGCAGGAACAGGAATAGAATGATGACAACGAGAACGGCTCCGATAACGAGTGCTTCGCCAACGTTGAAGATGCCACGATCGATGAAGTTCTTCAGCCGAAACAATTCGGAATTGACCACAATGTCCGCTGGCAATGATGCTTCAGCTTCCGCGAACGCCCTTGCCAGGCTGTCCGTCAGCGACCGCGTATCGATGTGCGGCTGTTTAACAACTGTAAACACCACGCCAGGGTAACCATTCACACTGCCGTCGCCGCGTTTGAACTGAGCCCCCTCAACAATCTGTGCGACTTGTCCTAGCAGGATGGAACGTTCAGGATGATTCTTCACGGGAATCTTGCGGAGATCTTCAAGGACTCGCCATCCATCCGGGCCGAGACGACCTAGTACCCGAATCGGTCGTTCTGTTTCTCCCTGAACGGCGAATCCACCGCTGGTATTGATATTGCTTTGCTTGAGCGCTTCTTCCACTTCCTGAAGCGTGACGTCATATTCAACCAGCGCCGCCGGATCGATCAGAACCTGATACTGCTTCTTGTCGCCGCCCAGCAGAAACGCTTCTGCCACTCCAGTGACTTTCAGGATACGCGGACGGACAACCCAATCGGCAGTGGTTCGCAGTGACATCTGGCGGGACGCAGCCGATGGGAAATCGACTTCATATGGCTTACCACTGATCGTAATTGTGGCCACGCGATCCCGCTCGGTGCCATGCACGTCGCCCGATCGCTCTGTCGCATGCCATTCGATTTTGTCGATGGTCACGGATTTCCATGAGGTGACTCGGTGGCGATCAGTTGGTCGCCAGACAAGTACCTCGAGTGGCCCTGAATCACGGTCGTTGTTCGCAGCCTCCGCAACGACCAACTCGGCCATCAGATCAGTTTGTTCAATGGGAAACAGGTCTCCGCCGTGCGGGCCTTTTTGTCGGTAAAGGCCGGCCACGACGATCTGGCCCATGATCGACGCTGGCGGTGTCATCTGCGGCAGGATGCCCTCCGGCAGAATGCTGCCCAGGGTTGTCAGTCGTTCCTGGACTGTCTGTCGGGCCGCCCGGATATCCGTATTCCAGTCGAATTCGATGTAGATCACATTTAATCCGGCGGTCGACTGACTGCGAACGGCCTGCACACCGCTGGCCCCCAGCAGAGCGATCTCAATCGGCTGAGTCACCAGTGTCTCGACTTCCTCTGTCGCCAGACCCGGACATTCGGTGATGATGATCACTCGCGGCCGGTCGAGATCCGGAAATACGTCAATGGGCATCTGTGTGGCGAGATATGATCCATAAACCATCAATGCCATGCTGATGACCAGGACCAGCATGCGATAGCGAAGGGCGAAGCGGATGACAAAGTTTAACATTTTAGATTTTCAATTTTTGATTTTGGATTGGATCAGGGCTTCGGCGATTTTGAGTTAGGGCTTTGGATTGAAGACTGGGCCGTTTTGTGGGAGGCGACCATGATTGCGGTGATTTCGTTTGCTTCTGCAAGGAGTGGTTCGACAAGAGCCTTCTTCAATAAATCTCCTTCGATGATGAGTTCGAGCCAGTAACAACATTCATCTGCTTCTTCGACGACGATGCCCAGTTTGGCGACGAACTCAGGCTTTGAGCGTCCGCGACATGCAGATCGATAATTGGCCCCGACGGATGTGGCGGATCGCATTAATTGATTCCCAATGGTTCGTCCTGCCATCGTTTCCGGCAGCGCCCCCACGAGTTTCATGGCCCGCAGAGCGAACTGTTTCGTCCGTTGCTTCAACCCCGTTTCATCCATCCTGCTCTCCCTCCTATCCAAAATCCAAAATCCAAAATTCAATGCGCAGCATGTACTGTGCCATCAGCATGCACATGAACGTCGGCACGAATGCCACTGGCAGCCTGGGCCTTCAACACGCGATTGAGAGAAGCTGCAGCGCTCTGGGCGAGATAGAGTCCGCTTTTGACGCTGCCGTCGTTGGCCAGCACAATCTGCAGTCGGTCTTCGTGAAGCACATGGACTGGCAGACGATT
>JAYTAK010000072.1:0-5066 GCA_043737515.1 Candidatus Kuenenia sp.
AGCCGCAGGCGTCAGCAGAATGTCGAGGACGCTGACGCCTGCGGCTTGCCGTTAAACGAAAAAACATCTCGTCCGTTGCCGCGTTGAGTATATCACCAGACCCATGACGACCGCTCAACACTATTTGAAAAACCACTTCGGTTATGATCAGTTTCGCTTTCCGCAGGCTGAGATCATTTCCCACATCATGGATGGTAATCATGCGTTAGTGATCATGCCCACGGGCAGCGGGAAGTCGCTGTGTTATCAGATTCCGGCTCTGATGCTGGCACAGGAAGCACTTAAGTCAAAAGACCGCAGTGCCAAGCGGCGTCCGTTGACGCTCGTGCTTTCGCCGCTGATCGCACTGATGAAAGATCAGGTGGATTCTCTCCAGGCGGCTGGCGTCGCAGCGACGTTTATCAATTCGTCGCTCAACAAACGCGAACGTGAAACGCGTTACAAGGCCGTTGCCCGAGGCGACTACTGCCTGCTGTACGTAACGCCCGAACGCTTTCGCAAGGCTGAATTCCTGGACGTGATCGCTCAGCGGGACATCAAGTTACTCGCCGTTGATGAAGCCCACTGCATCAGCGAATGGGGGCACGACTTTCGGCCGGACTACACGCGCGTCGCTGAGTTCCGGGAGATCATCGGCAAGCCGGTGACGATGGCACTCACGGCGACGGCCACACCGGAAGTTCAGCAGGACATCGTGGCACAACTCGGTCTGAACAGTGACGAGATGCACATGTTCCACGAAGGCATTGATCGCCCGAATCTCGACCTCCGCGTCGCGGACATCTGGGACGCCGACGAAAAGCAGGAAGCGATGATGGCGGTCTTTGAACGCTGGCTGACTCCCGGCACGACCGGCAGCGGCATCGTGTACTTTACGTTGATTCGGACGTTGATCGAGTTCAGCGAACGGTTGCAGGCGGAAGGCATCGAACACGTCTGCTATCACGGTGATCTGGAACGACATGATCGGCGCGCCATCCAGGACGACTTCATGCATGGCCGCTCGCGGCTGGTGCTGGCGACGAATGCCTTCGGCATGGGTGTCGATAAAGACGACATCCGCTTTGTCGTCCATGCGGACATTCCTGGATCGATGGAATCGTATTATCAGGAGATCGGCCGCGCGGGGCGTGACGGGTTGCCGGCGGAATGCGTGCTGCTGTACGACCAGAGGGATCTGAACACGCGGATGGAATTCATTCGCTGGACCAATCCGGATGCCGAATTCTGCGAACGCACTTTTCATCTCCTGACACACAGCACCGAGCAGATCCGGGCGTTTGGCCTTGACTGGCTTCGTGAACGGCTCTGCGATCGCCAGCGGCATGATCGGCGAGTCGAAACGGTCCTGGGATTGCTGCAGCGGTATGGTGTTATCGAGGACGAAATCGATTTGTCAAATCTGGAGATACTCGGTCCGCTGCCGGAACCATTGCTCGATCAGGACACGCGGGCGGCCAAGTTGCTGCGAGATCAGAAAAAGTTGTACGCTCTGGTGCAGTATGTTCAGAGCGACGATCGACGGCAGTTCATTCGCGATTATTTTGGTGTCGCATGAGGAACCACGTCGAGTCCGGAATGATCGGTTCGCTGATGCTCGTCAGGCAGCAGGGCGGACGAATTCGCGACCTGAAGGGATTTCGCAAAGGACATCAGATTCCGGCGGATGTCTCTGAACATACGCAATCGTTCGTGGGCCGTATTGCGGAAGAAGATCTGCGTCTGGATCTTGACGAACGTTTTGAAGAGTTCAGACGACAACTGAAATTCAAACGTGTGGATATTTCCGTCACTGATCCGGCTTCCGGAGTGGGGCAGATTTCAACTCCGTGGTTTGACTACCATGTGTCGGTGATTCACGATGCGAACGATGCGACCGCGGTCATCTGGCGGCGACAGTTGTCGGAGTTTCGGCAGATCGACAAGCTGGATTCACCGGAATTAGCCGCAGTCTTCGGTGCGACGTTCGACACGGTTGAGTTCGCACCACCCGCCGCAATTGATATCGCCGCATTGATCGATCACATTGAAGAGGAAGCGGACGAACGAATCAGTCTGGAGTACGATCGACACACAACATGGTGTGCGGTCACCATCCGCGGAATCGCAGGGCAGATGAAGTTTACCTCGGAACGAATCTCGCTTGTGATTCATCAGGCTCAGGCACCGGGTAAGCTGCTGGATTCGTTTTTCAAAGTTCGATCCCGGATCAGTGAAATACAGGGAACATAGATCACATGGCAAAGAAGAAATCTCAAACCGACGACAGTGAATTTGACGATACGCAGGGCCAGGGGCTTGAGGAGGCCATGGCCGAACTGGCCTCGATCGTGTCGCGGCTGGAATCAGGCAAAGAGTCGCTGGACGAATCCCTGGCGCAGTTTGAACGCGGGATGAAACTGCTGCGCGTGTGTCACAGTAAACTGGACGTTGCCGCGCAGCGGATTGAGATCGTCACGCAGATGTCCGGCGATGGCGAAATGCAGACCGCAGAGTTCGATTCGACTGCGACACTCCAGAAGTCCCCAACGACAGGCCGGGCATCACGCAAGGTCACCACAGAAGACGACGATGATGCGTTGCTGTTTTAAGCCCGGCGAGCGGTTCCCTGGAGAATCGTGGGCCAGTCGAATTAAAACCAATTCAGCAGCTTGTTCAATCCTTTGTTGAGGGGTAGGACTTTGTGGCCAGAACCGCCAGCGAATTCCGGCTAAAGCCGGGACTACAAACAAACAGGATGGGCCAGTCGAATTAAAACCGATTCAGCAGCTTGTTCAATCCTTTGTTGAGTGTCTGGTCCACTTCATCGCCGAGTTTCTTCTCCAGCTTGTCCACGCCCAGCTTTTCCTGAAGCTGCTGCGTGCCAAGATTCTGCAACAGCGACGAAACATCGGGTTGTGGGCTCTTCAACGTGCCACGCAGCGGAACCTTGATCGTCCGTACTTTGCTGCCGGAGGTTGCTTTGTCCAGCGGAACGTCGAGGGTTATCTGAATCTGTTCGTTCAGGCCGACCGCCCCTGATGATTTAAGCTGGTAGCCAGACAAATCCATAATCAAACCTTCATGAATCACAAAACCCTGACGAACCTGAACCGGCACCGTCTGTTCGGGCAGCGTCAGAGATTTCGAAGACAGCCCGCTGGTTTGGTCGCGATTTCGCAGCAGATCGACAACCTGCAGCAGCGGCGCAAGTGACGAACCGGGAGTGGCCTGAGCCTCGTGAATCGTGAGTTGTCCGGAAACGTCGGAATTCTGTGGGACATTCACATCCCAGAAGAAACGCTCCACTCGCATCGACAATTGTCCATTCACATCGGCCGCATCTGCCATCATCGGTGTGACATAGCCCAGCCATTCACGACACAGCTCCGGTGTCAGTTTGACGTTCTCAACTCGGCTTCCGGAACCTAACTGCAGGCGGGATGACGCGATGTCATACTGTGCCATGGCGTTCAACTGGCCGCCGTTCAGCTCACACTGGATCGGCGTCGTCCGGATCAGACTGTTTTCCAGTGTCGCCTGTGCCGAGCCGCTGCCGAGTTCCAATCCCCAGATATTCGCGGACGCCCACTTCAATGCTCCCGATCCTTCCAGAGCATTCTTTGCATCCGTCGCTGCGGCATTTGACGCGGCCTGTTGCACAACGCCGCTGATCGCCGCAGGGTCGCCTTTGAGCTTGAACACATCACGGCCCTGGCCACTGAACGCAAGACCCGAATCATCAGTAAACAGACGACGACTCAGGACGTCAAGGTCGTAACTCGTATCCGCCGTCAGATCCAGGAGCGTGGTGTCGTCAGGCACCGAGATGCTTCCGGTCACATCGGCACTCAGCCCCGGCAGTTTAATGGTGCCGTTGTTGATGTCGAACTGACTGCCACTATTTGATGCGGTCATGTTCAGATTCACATCGGCTTCATCGACCTCGAAGACAGATGCAGAAATCAACGTCATGGAAACCGGATGCTGCGGGCGACTTTGAGACACCGACCGGACATTTCCTCGCTGGATTGTCGCCACACTGGCCGGAGAGATTTTGACCGTCATCTGGATTTCACTTTTCGGCGAGGCGGTCAGGTCGGCGACGACCTGCGACCGTTCGGCCACAAATGATGCGTCAAACCAGGGCATCATCAATGTGCGCACAGCCGCTCCCGAACCTGCCACATGCATGTTGCCGTCCAGCATGGATGTGACCGGGTTCGAGGGAATGATGGTCAACGCGCTGCTGCTGGCCTTGACGTCGGATGAATTGAGCTGCAGATCGCTGAGTCGCACGCCATCGTTCTGCAGTTCCAGGCGCGTCTCAAAACTCACGTCGCCGCGAATGCCCGGCTGAGCTACATCCGCAAACTGCTGCAGCGTCTGCCACAGCGACTCGGGCTGCACCAGCCCTGAGATCTTCCATGCTGCCTCGTCCGGAACGCAGTCAATCGTGCCGAAGTCTGCTGTCAGTCGGGCGTGAGACAGATCAGGAACGCCGTCCGCAAACGGACCGGCTGCTTCCAGTTTCATATTGGAATCGACCTTGAGCGGTTTGCCGGCTCGCACCGCCTGCACGCCGTCTGCACGAGCCACAAATTGCCAGCTTCCTGGCTGAGGCGAATGGCTGGCGGACGCATCGTTGCCATCTGCGTCCGTCCTGGCATTTGTCGAACCGCTGGCCCGAAAGATTAACATACCGCTCTGAATCGTTACGTCGTCGTGCAGGGCCATTGTTTGTCGCAATGACGATGCGACGCGGGCCAGATCCACTGCCCCCTTGAGTTCGATCTGTTGCGATTCAGCCGATGCCGTCGCGGACCCGCGGCGGTTGTGGCGCAACTCTCCACTGCCGGTGACTTCGGCCACGTCTGTCGTAATGCTCAAATCCTGGATCAGCATGCCATCTTCTGCGATGGCAATCGCACCGTTGGCGTTGACGGTTCCCAGCGGCAGCCATTCGTCGGCAGCCCATTGTGACTGTCGAATGCGCACGTTGTCGCCCGCCAGCATGATTTTTCCTACCAGCCCGTCTTTGAGTTCCGCCCCGGCCAGTCGCGCATCAATGCCGCCGGAAATGATGC
>JAYTAK010000073.1:0-5066 GCA_043737515.1 Candidatus Kuenenia sp.
CATGCTGGTTCTTCATCCGCAGTTCGGCTCTGCCATCCGCAGGACAACGGCCTTGAAGGGTTTCCTGCGGATGGCAAGGCCGGACTGCGGATGAAAGAATTCGAATATGGGATCGGTGTTTCATTCATGCACAGACCGTATTCGGTTGCGGGCGAATCCCGCGCCAAGATACATGTTTCTGTCACCTATGTTTGTGCCGCACCCGCCCCACCTTCGGTCAAGAGCTAGCTGATAGAATTCGTTCTCACCAGGGTTCGGCCTCAGTAACGGGCAAATCGCAAAGTAGCCGTCACGCTCCGCCGTGAAGAGCCTTGAACAGGGCCACATGAACGGAGTTCCCGCGCTGATTGTCCTTCAGCCCCATGCAACGACGCTGATTGTGGAACCTCGACTCATAACGGAGTCCGGTGAACGGAGTCCGGTGACAGGCACCGTGACACTGCTATTCTGTCTGGCACCATCACTCCCAGTCCACCGACTGAGGTTTGGGGACACCGATGAAAGTGATCCGCTGGCCGGTGGTGTCCCAGACGGCGCCGTCTTTGGCCGGGTCAGCGGAGTGACCAGGGATCGGCGCGAGCTTGTCTGATTCGATGTCGTATTCATGCAGCAGGCCAGCTCGAGACATCAGAATATGGCGTCCATCAGGATTCCAACTGAAGTTTGCGGACACTCCGTCTGCGGCAAGGATCTTGAACTCCGCTTCCGATCCATCGACCGACACGAGGGCAACTCCTGGTCCAGCGGAACGATTTCCGTAAAACACAATTCGTCCACCATCCGGCGACCAGGCCATGTTCCACATGATCTGCTGGAAAGCCGTGGCCTGTTTGCCGGTCAGCAGCAATCGCGTTTCCTTTGTGTTCACGTCAATCAGCGTCAGGTTGGCTCCGAAATCGCCGTCCGGAGTCCGGTTCTGCGAGCCAAACACAATCCACCGACCATTCGGTGACCATTGACATCCCCAGCCGTCCGTTGACAGCACTTTACGGTCGGTTCCGTCCGCATTCATCAAGGTCGTGCCATGGCCTGACCAGGTGAAGGCGATGCGTTTTCCATCGGGAGAGAATGTCGGAATGATTCCCGGTCCCAGATCCTTCACGTCACTGCCGTCGCTGTTCATGATGAAGATACGGGACGAGTTTGCACTTCCCGTCCACGCATCAAAGGCAATTCGTTGGCCATCCGGCGACCATTCCGGAGACCCATGCCATACAAATTTGGGCGATGGCTGTGTCAGTTGTTTCAGGTTCGTTCCATCAGCATTGATGGCAAAGACTACCGGTTTCGGCTGCTCTGAAAGTCCGGGCAATCGCATCAGTCGCTCCGCAGCCACTTCCAGCTTTTTCCATGTCACCTGCGCCCGGCCCTGATTGTACGCGATAGTGCGGATGTCGAGCGTCGCGGGAGTCATACGACAGTTGTCCCATGTGCGCTCGGCGATCATTCGAAAGACCGTGGAATCGTGATCCGCAAACAGCGTGGTGATGACGTCACCTCGGCGAACAATTCGAAATGTGCCTTCAAGAGCTTCCGTTGTCAGCTCATGGCCCACCGATCGACCTTGCCCATCAGGCGTGGGAGTCACATAGGTGGCATGCACACGCTCAACCAGCGGCTCGCCGTGTCGGCGGATCAGTTCCAGATGTTTGTCACCGATGAACAAACCAAGCCCTGCGGCAGAATACAGGTCGGACATCTCCAAGTCATCAAAACGCAGCACGACATCGAAGTCGCCATGCATTTCGACGACAGGCTGGATCACAGAATAGGCCCATGTGTCATCGTGAGAAACTTCCGTGTGGATGACTCCGTTCGGTGTGGCCTCCGGCTCGGGCTTTCCGGACGGTCGCCGAAAGTATCGATCGGGCAGGCCATCCATTGCGAAATCATGACTGAATCTTGCCTTCAGTTGTGGAAGCCGGGCATCAATCGCGGTAATCAAGGGGTCAGCGTATGCTTGTTCCGACACCGGCGGAACAGTCTTTGGCCATTCGCCCTGCAGAACGACATTACGAACGCGGATTGCCGAATCTGCATATCGAAACAGCCCGAACGTGCAACGATTCACCGCTTCAAGACGCTGTTCGCAGATCCGCACGCCGTTTAGTTCGAGAGTGACAGTGTCTCCCTGGACCGCGAGTTTAATCTGATTCCAATCGCCTGATCGGAGCGGAATCCGCTGGCCAACTGGAAGAACGGGCGTGGCTTCGAACGTGTTGTCAGGGCTGAGGTTCGTCACGTCGTAGCGACCGTCCGTCACTTGATGCAATGCGACTTCCGTGGGCTGAATCAAAAAAGCCCGCCGGTCAAGCGCCGGATGAGCGGCTGCTGTTTTCGAATCATAGAAGAACTCGTAACTGACCGAACCATCTTCCAGCAGTGGACGCTGGTAACTGAGAAGGCTCTCAGCCAGCGTATCCCGAAGCGAATCGTCGGCAGTTGCGACGATTTGTCCAGTGCTGTCCGGATCTGCGATCCAACGCCAGACACCGTCTTCGCCGCCGATCGGCTCTTCGTGGTATGACACCCAGCCTCGAAGGTCAGCCAGACCAGACAGCGTGACTTTATCGGGGACTTCCGGATGTCCCGTGATTCGAATGTCACGAACTCGCGCGGAACTCAGCGCTCCGCTGTGAAACCCGATCCAGGGATCATGATGTTCCGACAATGGTTCAGAATGCACCGTTCGACCGTCGATGGAAACCGTCAGCAAACCATCTCGAACGACAGCTCGATACCGAATCCACGGATTCCCCGTTCCCCAGTGCGGCTGGATCGCAGTCACAGTTGTTCCGTTGCCGAATGTGCCCAGGATGATGCCCTGTCCGGCTGCCGACATCCCCACGACACGACCTGCGACGGCAAGCTGAGTCACGGCAGGCAGGTACAAATCTGCCTCAACTTCGTAGTTGCCTCGAAGCGGGCTGCGATACATCAGAAAATCCATGTCATGTCCGCTGATGTGCTGCAGCTCGCGGCCACGGGATGCCCAGAGAGCCTCCGGGAATCCTGTCCCCCGAGTTCTCGAAACACGCCGTCCAGCGGGCTGCCACACGGCCTCGGGGTGGCCATTCAGCAGCAGGTCTTTCCTGCTGTCAGGCTTGTTGCCGGCCGCACGACTTGAGGTCTGCTGTTCCAGAGCGAGCAGATGGGCTTGCCAGAGTTCTCTGCTCGTCGCACCGCCAGCCTGAGCCCCGCGTACGGAGATCGACGGCAGAAGATCGGCCACCAGGTTGTCTGCATGATGATGATTCACCGCGCGATACAGAGCGAGCATCTCTGGCCACAAATCATCGACGGTCGTCACCCTGGATTTCTCAGAAGCCAGCAGCACGTCATCCGCCGCGCGTTCTGCAGACGGCTGGTCGCCCTGTTCAAGATTGACCAGCAGCCGCAGCGACGAGATGGCTTTGTTCCGGTATTCATCTGCGGTCTGCGGCAACGAATCGATTCGATCCCTGACTTGTTGAAGCCGTCCAAGTTTTTTTGCGGCGTCCAGCAGATCGTAAACCGGTGACACCAGCGCTGAGTGTTCAGTCACGTCGGTTTGGGGCAAAGTTGAATCCAGCAGTGCCAGGTCAGCGGAAGCAAATTCGCCCCGTGTCGCAATTGCGCCGCCGTTCGACACGGGGAAGATGACGCTCATCAGAAACTCAAACCGCTCTGTCAGCGGCATCGCAGCCGCTCTCAGCCGAATCGCCCGCACGTTGTTGGCAGGAACTGACTCACCGAAGATCTCACGCAACGCCGTCGCCTTCCCGACAGAGTCATCCGCGTCAACGGCACTGATGCTGAATCCCGCAATAAGAACACATAGAAACAGCCACTTGCGAATTGGCTTCAAAGCAACAAATCGAAAGCCGTCACTAACCATGCGTTTATCCCTGATGTCGCGCGCCGCAAACAAATCATGCTGTCGTATTGAGTCCAGGTTGATCATCGGGAACGTAATCCTGCAGGGCGATTGTAGACTTCGGCGTGAACTTCGATCGACTTCAACAGCACCCGTGACTTCTTCCCGATTGCGCCGGTATGGAGCAGGCAATGCAGCAGGATGGGGCCGTCGAAGTGTTCGGTCTGATGGATCAACTCATCTTGCTTTGAATCTTTCTGTCGTGCCAGCATGGCGTAGACTTTGGCTTGGCGAGTGAGCCGAAGCGATGAAATGTTCTTCACCGGAAGATCGCCGTTCCAGGTGTAATCGTCGCTTCCGTCCGGGAGACGTTTGTGCTGTTGAGCAGTCATCTTGTATGAAGCCTGCGTTCGCATGAACATGGAAGCAGACCGATTCCCATCATTGCCCTGCTCCTGAATCTGCCACATCAACGCTGAATATACTTCACGCGGCCACGAATGACACATTTTTGAGATTCTGGAGAGCGACAGATCCGGGGGGCGTTCAGGCTGTACGTTGCTTATTTCCGTGCGATTCATTCGGTTGTCCCGCATTCGGTTGTCTCCCTGCGTTGCATGAAATGGACAACCGAATTGGGACAACCGAATGAACAAAATAGCCGGAAACACTGGGTCGCCACACACGGCATTGAGCGTATCGATGCTTGAAGACATTGACGCTAATAGTGTCCATTTGTGTCATTGCAGCGCACGCGGTGTATACCATACGCGGTCGAAAGTGACATTACCCCGACGCGTCACAATCCAGTACTCGCAAAAGTGTCATTTTGCACCGCGCGGAGTATAACGCCCGTCCGTTGGCAGCGCGAGATCTGCTTCACCCAGCGCCAAAGTCTCCGGCCACCATCGGCCGTTGAGGTTGTCTGTGCGAACTCGCACTGCTTCAGTCAGTTTTGCGCAGACTGCCTGCGCCCCCATCTTCGTCGCGCTGAGAACAATGGACGATCAGCAGCAACGCGAAGATTCTGAGTCTCGTCATTTCAACGGCCATTCAATGGTCTCAAGTGGAGTGGCTGCCGAGAAAGCAATGGTCTTGCCGTCCGGAGACCAGTCGCCGCCGTAAATGTTCCAGGTCTCCGGCTGGCCGGGAAGCAATTTGAGAACTCCCGGAGCATCACGATTCACCACGAACAGCTTCGAATTCGTTG
>JAYTAK010000074.1:0-5054 GCA_043737515.1 Candidatus Kuenenia sp.
GCGTGCATCCGTGTCGCTGACCGGGTCATTTGTCAGCACGTTTTTTCGCGCGACCATGAATCCAATTTCCGCAATTCGCCCGGTGAGTAACTCTGACGTTGCCTCGAGTTTGATTTCTGCATCCATACCCACTTCAAGAATGGAAACATCGGCTTCGAAGACTTCTGCCACGGCCTGCATCTGACGCACGTTGCCAAGTTCCAGAATGCCGACGTCGTTCACACGCTCGCCAGGGTGCGTATGAATTCGGAGAATTCGCCCGGCGACAGGAGCCCGCAACTGGGAGGCATCGACATCCGCATCCGCCTTCACCACAGCCGCTTTCGCTGCCAACACTTCTTTCTCCGCCACAAGGATATCGACGTCCCGAATCTCGCGGAGACTCGCCAGTTGAGCCGACGCACGCCGCGCTTCCAGTTGCAGGCGGTCATACTCCCATTGCTTCTGATCGATCATCTCCACCGTCGTGGCATTTCGCTTCTGCAATTCTATGATGCGTGACAGTTCTCGATTGGCGACTTTGGATTGCTCTTCAGCCAGTGACACGACCGCCTGTTGAGCCTCAATGTCGCCAGCCTTAACGCCGGCTCTGATCTGCAGCAACCGGGCCTCCGCAGCTTCAAGTTTTGCCTGAGATTCCTTCAAGGCTGCGGCTCGCCGAGCCTGATTGTCCAGCACCGCCAGCGTCGCGCCAGCCTCAACGTCGTCGCCCTCTTTCACCAATAGCCGTTCGACGACAACACCTTCGTTTCCGGATTTGGGCATCAACTGCAGGATCGTGCCAGCAGGCTCCAGTCGTCCCAGAGCATTCACATGCGTCCGTGCCGGCGGCTGTAGCGATTCGATCGCTGTCGCTGAAAATGCGGCGGCACGAGATTTGAAATATGAGAACGCGATGACCGCGCCGACGAGGAGCGTCAACAGCACAAACCACATCCTGCGACCGGTCGCAGAGTGCGTATTTGAAGCAGAGGATTTCATTCACCCCCCCGTGCGGCGCTGGCCGCAATGCTGCACAGCCGATCCTGAGTCGGGTTTGAGGCAACCGCACCAACCTCCAACTGTGTCCGAATGCGTGCTCGCAGCGTCTCACCCACTTGCGCGATCATCGGGTCGTCGCTGTCAATGAGTCCCATGAACTGCCACAGAACCAGATTCCTGACGAAAGTCTCGGACAAGACAGACGAACTGACACATGCCGCTCGACTCATGGCAGCAACTCGGCTTCTTCGACTTTCACTAACTGATTGGTCTCGATCGGCCCTTCCAGCAATTGTATTTCTCCAGACGGCCATTGGACGGAAATCTGATCAATTGAACTCACGTCTCCCAAACCGAAATACAACGGGCCGGAACTTTGAGAAAGGTATCCCGACTGTCCGTCGTGCTGCTGATACCACCGTCGATCTCCGGATTTTATTGTCACCTTGCTGCCAATGGCATCTCTGTTAGAAGTTTTGCCGACAAGCTGAATCTTCAGATAACGGAAGGCAGTATTTCGTTCCGACAGATCACTGATCAAAAGCTGCGGTCGGGTATTAAAGTCGTTTGTGATCACGTCCAGATCGCCGTCGTCATCAATATCGACCATTAGCGACGAACGACTGCCGACGGCAGACCAGACGACGAGCGTTCCTGTCCGATTGCGGCAGAGCGGATTCGCTTGATCTTTTCCGGCACAGTCCAGTTCAAACCACGGAGCAATCAGGGAGCCTTTTCGGGGTTCCAGTCCTACGACGCATTCGCTGTCCACAAACCGTTGCCCCTGATCGTTCAAGAGCAGTGAATTTGTGCTGTAGCGGTAGGGGAAGCACATGCTGGACGAAATCAGCGCATCCTCAAAGCCATCCGCATTGATGTCGCCGGAACTCATGCCCCACGGCCAGAAATTCTCGGCACCAATCTCGTCCGACACCTCCGAGAATTTTCCCTGCCCCTCGTTTCGGTAAAAGGCGTTGCCATAGATGCTGCGCCCGGAACTCTTCAGGAACGACTCCGGCCATTTCATATTGGCTTTCGCTTTTTCGTGGTGCGGTGAAACGGTTTCACTCATGTCCGAGTGCATGTCTGTCAGCATCAGATCAAAGTGGCCGTTGTTGTCGAAATCGAAGACCTGACCACCCATCGTCCCCCAGGGTGTTTTCGGAAAAAATGAATCCGTTTTCACAAGGAACGATGTGCCCTGCTGATTTTCGTAGAACGAATCAGTTCCCTGCATATTCATGACATAGAGGTCCATCCATCCGTCTTCGTTGGCATCCATCGGCAGGGCTGCTCCGGCCCAGCCCGTGTCGTTGAGTCCGGTTTCGGCGGAGACATCCACAAATTTCATTCCTCCTTCGTTGCGATACAGAATGCTGGATTCATTCAATTCCGGCTTGAGATGTCCGCCGAAGGCGTCCTTCATTCCCGCATAGTAATTGATCCCCGCTGCCGGAAGCTGCGTCGTGCGGTCGTCGCGAACCCTGATCGATTCTTCAGTCGTGTACTTACCGACATTGGCCACAAACAAGTCAAGAAACCCGTCCCGATTATAGTCAAAAAAAACTGAGGCGGAAGAATGCCCGACATTGCCCACTTCGAACTGATCTGTAACGTCGGTAAACCGGCCCTCACCCTGATTCAGAAACAGCAGATTTCCACCTCGCACTGAGGTCACAAACAAGTCAGGTTTGCCATCGTTGTTGATGTCTGCGAATGATGCTGAGACTTTGACCCTATCCGGCACGGCGACTCCAGCCTGTGCTGTGATGTCTTCAAACTTTGCGTTGCCCAGATTTCGATAAAGTGAATTTGGCCCGGCCTGATTGACCAGATAAAGATCCTGCAAACCGTCGCCATCGACGTCCGCCATGCAGATGCCGTTGCCATGATCAAAATGATTGACCTGCAGGCGGGACCGCTGTTCGTCCAGAATCTGATTGCGAAAACTGATACCGGAGTCTTTGATCTGATCGGCTAGTTGGAAATCATGATACACCTTCGATTCCTTCAGTCGGGCTGTCTGATCCGCGACGCGTTCGGTCAACCAGGAATCAGAATTCAGGATTTCCGGCGGCTGTGCCAGATGCGTCACATCCTTGCCGGCATCATCAAAACCCCACGCACCTGCCGGTGGCTCGAACTCCGCCAGAACCAGCCCCAGAGTTTCCAGGATCGGGGCCAGGCTGTCCTCGCTCACTGGATCAAAATAGGCACGAATGCGTCCTTTTCGATCTATCAGAGCAACACGAGGATCATGCACAATTGGAAGTGTATTCTCGGCCGGGGATGCAGCGACCGGCAGATGGAAACTGTCTTTGCACAGAGCCCAGATCTCTTCGCGCGAGCCGGTCAGGAAGTGCCAGTGTTTGTCATCCGCCTGTAGACCGTCTGCATAGAGTTTCAGAACTGACGAAGTATCGAACTCGGGATCCACTGTAAAGCTGAGAAGCTGTATGCTGTCCCATGAAGGTTCTTTCTTCAGGCGTTCCTGTAACTTTGCCATCCATCGGGACTGCAACGGGCAAGTCAGAGTGCAGCGCGTGAAAATGAACGTTGCGATGCAGACATCACCTTCCAGACTTTTTCGGCTTACGGTTTCTCCATTTTGATCCGTCAGGGAAAAGTCGCCAACGTTGCCAAGGACCGATGCACCGGAATTCACTGCTGCGCGTGTTGTCGAGGTTGTGGCCTGAGTGTCCGGGACACTCTTTGTTGTATTCGCTTTCTGCTTGTCTGAAGTTCGATCGGTACAGCCCGAAATCAGGAGCAGGACTGCGATGACCGGCAGTGCTCTTGCGAACCCGGTGAGAATTCTATGGGACTCATTCTTGTGGAATGTCATCCAGACCAGGCGAGTTGGATGTGGCTGGTGAGTTCGGGTTTCTTTCGGGATCATGTGTGCGATATCCTGCGCTGTCATATTCGGGATTACGAGGCTCAAAATCTGAGTTGAACAATGGATCTGCTGCCTGGAATGAATTCCCTTCCGGATCAACCGTTCCTCGCACAACATCTGTTGTGCCGTGAAACCGGCAATTCACCACCGAAACGGATTCTCCAATATCCAACTCGTAACTACCACCGGGCAACGACCTGTCACTGGCAGTATTCATCCAGAAAATACAGTCTCGATAGCTTGACTTCCCTTTGTCGTCCGCGCCATTCCAGTTCTGCGTAAACGTGCAGCGACTGACATCGGCACTCGACCCCGGAAAAACAGTCAGTGCCCCGCAACCGTGTGTTTCATTGTATCGCAGGCCATACCTGGCCTGCACTTCAGCCATTCCGAAGTTCGAAATGTTGCCGACAAACAGGCAATTCCGGATGACTGCGGAACTGCCTTCCAGCACGTCAATTGCAGACCCCGTCGCCGGACATCTGTTGTCGAGGAATCTGGAATCAATAATCTGCACCGGCTTTTCATTGAACCCACGTTGTTCGATTGAGATCCCGCCACCGCATAATTGAGTCCGGTTGCCGACAACTTCGACACACTCAATGACCGGGCAGGACTCCCCAAAAATCTTGATCGCGCCGCCGTCCATGTAGAAGAACAGCTTTTTCTCCAATCCGGCCCGATGAGAATGCGGTTCAATCGGGCCGTCTGATTCTGCATTTGTCGCAAATCCGTTGGCCCCGGTAATTCGCACTCCCTTCAATCTGGTGGCACTTGAGACACCATCGCCGAAGTAGATGACATGATTCACGGCGGCCGGATAGCCAGACTCACCCGGAACCGCCACGTCTCGATTCTCGGCCGTCAGCGTGACTTCGCCATCTGCTTCCAGAAGTATTCCATCGTGTTTTGCGTGAAACTTAATCATCGCCTGTGATGCGTAAGCGGGGCGATAGGTCCCTGCATGGATGACGACATGCTTTCGAACCGGATCTGCAGCGGCGGCATCAAGTACGTCCTGAATCGAATCGCCCTCATGAACATGAAACACCCCGTCGAGATCAGGACGCGGCACAACCTTCGCAGACGCGATCGAATCATCGGCACCTTGAGTCAAAGCCGATTTGGGGTCATCGGAATCTGAACATCCGGCATTCCCGAGAATGCCTGTCAG
>JAYTAK010000075.1:0-2172 GCA_043737515.1 Candidatus Kuenenia sp.
CGCCGGGGCGTCAATTGGGTTGGGGGCGAAGCCCGCGCCAAGAAAGATGCGTGGCTTTCGCGGAGCGAAAGACGACACTAAATTCCTGACCGTTCCTAAATCAACAGACAGCTAGCCGCGGGTTGTGCATTCGGTCAGCACCGGCGGCTAGCGCCTTGCCGCTCACAAAACCTGAAATCTGACCGCGTGGAGTATAGCCGCGCCACCAACAGACGGAACGATGGTGACTCCAGGTGATTCATTGAGTAGAATCGATGCCCGGAAATATCAGGAGCGCGCAGTGAAAAGAGCGATTGAGGACTCCAGGCCATGAATCAACCCACAAGGTACGTCAAGATTGTCGAATGGTCGGATGAAGATAACTGCTTTGTCGGAAGTTGTCCCGGACTGTTCTTCGGCGGCTGTCATGGCGATGACGAACAAGCGGTATTCGCTGAACTTTGTCAGATCGTGGAGGAGACAGTTCAACTGTACCAAAAGGAAGGTAGAACGCTGCCGCCCGCAACATCCGGGCACGACTGGGCAAATACGATCGTGAGTCAGGCCGCAAATACGTGACCGTCGAGCGGCATCACGCCAGTCGCTTCTCTGCAATTGTTCCGTTGGGCGACGTCTTCACGTCGTAGCCCTGTTTTTGAATCTCCGCGCGAAGGCTGTCGGCGGCCGCAAAATCTTTCCGTTTGCGAGCGTCGTCGAGTTGGCGACAAAGGTCTTCAATCGCCGCGTGTTCGCCGGAAACCTGAGCGGCTCCGGACGACGTAGATCCCAGCGGCGCGATGCTGAGGACTTCATTAATGCGATTCAGTGCGCCCAGCGCAGCGGCCGGATCAGACGGAGTGGACGACGCCCACGGCAGGATCGCGCCCAACGCACCAGCGACGTTCAGGTCGTCCGCGAGCGCTGCTGCGAATTCCTTCAGGATCGGGTAAGTTAAGTCCACAGCTTCCGCCTTACCCCCACACGCCGCTTCCAGCTTCGCGCGGAATTCTGTCAGACGCCTCACGGCACCGGCGGAATCCAGTAGTCCCTTCTTGGTAAAATTCATGTTGGCGCGGTAATGCGACTTAATGAGTTCCAGCCGCAAGACGGCCGGATGCACCTGAGTCCCCGTCGCGCGACCTTCGAGTACATCACGGACTGTCCAGAAATTTCCCTTGCGCTTGGACATCTTTTCGCCTTCCACCATCAGGAAGCGGGCATGCATCCAGAATCGAGCGAACGTATCCTTGCCTGTCGCGCCGCAGGTCTGAGCGATCTCGCACTCGTGATGCGGAAAGATCAGGTCTTCGCCGCCGGTGTGAATATCGATGACGTCACGCCCCAGCCGTTTACGCGCCATGCACGAACATTCAATATGCCAGCCGGGATAGCCCATGCCCCACGGTGAATCCCATTTCATGATGTGGGAACTGTCGGCTTTCCAGAGCATGAAGTCGGCCGGATGCCGCTTGTTCGCCTGGTTCTCATCGCTGATGCGGCCGCCGGCCCCGATGAGCAGTCGGTCGAGCGTGTTACCGCTCAATCGGCCATAGCTCGGAAAACTTTCGACGCTGTAATACACGACGCCGTCTTTCCCGACATAAGCATGACCGTTCGCGATCAACTGCGTGATCATCTCCTGCATCGTGTCGATATGTTGCGTCGCGTGCAGAATGTTGTCGGCTTCGAACGCGACCTTGACGCCCAGAGTCTGAGCGTCCTGCAGAAATGCGTCGGTGTAGAATTTCGCGATCTGATACGGATCGTCAGGATCCTGTACGGCTCCTTCAGGCACTCTGCCGGACTTCTTGTCCTCTTTGACACGTCTTGCGGCGGCCTGCATTTTGTCTTCGCCAGCTCCATCGGCGCTGGCGTCGTCGGTCATGTGACCGACGTCCGTGATGTTCATGACGTGGTGAACTTTGTGGCCGAAGAATTCCAGCGTCCGGCGAATCACGTCGGCGAACAGGAATGAGCGAAAGTTTCCGATGTGTGCAAAGTCATAGACCGTCGGTCCGCAACTGTACATTCGCACGCAGTCCGATTCGACCGGCTGAAATGTTTCGGTAGTGTTCGTCAGCGTGTTGTAGAACTGGATTTCCATCGTTCCGTCTCGGGGGAAGAGTCTGCGGCTTGCGGGATGTATGGCTCAAGGCCGATTCTTCGCGCGAGGATAGTAAAACCGCGGCGGTG
>JAYTAK010000076.1:0-5052 GCA_043737515.1 Candidatus Kuenenia sp.
TCGGTTCTGAACGAATTGCGTGCCTGTACAGAAGAAGAATGGAACGGTCGCGATCTGGTACGCTGTCTGGTGTCGGCACCGATTTCGTTCGAAGAACAACTCGCGCGATCCGAGTACGCTGAATTCAGTCGCCGGATTCGATGTCATGCTTTTCTGCAACCATTCAAGTCCGTCGAATCCATCCGCTTTTTGCAGGAGCAGATTGAATTCGCCGGTGGCCGGTTATCACAGGTCCTGACAAATCCGGCGCTGGAATTGATTGCCACGGCGGCCGCCGGAATTCCGCGTTGTCTGAGTCTGCTGGCGGACGAAACGCTTGTCGTGGCTGCGGAGTGCGGTGAGAAGACCGCGACTGAGCAGTCGGTGCGTAAGGCACTTAGTCGCCTGCAGCACTTGCAGTACAACTGGAATGCGTCGCCTCATGCCGACATCGCCGAGTCACCATTGTCAGAAGACGAACACACGGCGGAGGAACCGATCCGTCAGGCAGCCTCGCCGAGCGTTACGGCGATTGCGCCGATGGCGGCGACCGTCAGCAGACAGGCTCCGGCGCGTGCCACACTTTCGCCCGGCGTGATCGAATTCGGTGGGCCATCTGCGGCTGCGGCAGATGTTCGACCAGCGATGTCATCACGAGCACCATCAATTGAGGCACCATCTACTCTGGCATCCTGGTCGCACGAGGCTGAACCGAAAACTGAAGTCGCCGACAGCGAAGAAGACTCTGTCGCTCCACCGGAACATGAGGCGACGCCGGCGTCCGCATTCGAGTTCGGCGTCCCGCAATCGATGGATGACGTCGAGAAACCTGAACGAGACACGATCAGGAACGAGGTCTCGGCACCATTCGAAGTTGGCCGTCGTTTTTTCGCTGAGTCTTCGGAAGACAGCATTTCTATTGAAGATGTTGACGACAGCGATATCGTGAATCTTCTGAACCCGAACGGCGAGTTCGAGCATGAGCCCTGGAGCATTGTTACGTTTTCGAACACCACACGTCCGCTGGTTGGCATCAATTCATCGTCGGCCCCGGTTCATAGCTCTGATCGGGAAATTGTCTGGATCGATGGAAATGGAAGACCGTTGGAAATTGATCCAACAGAAGAAGCTGTCGCAGCGGACGGAGGCTCCAGTGGCGTGGACTTCAGGGAACACAGCGGCGAGTCGGGGAAATTAATTCCCGGATTTTCCACCGAATATCAGGGGACCGACGTCCCCCGCTCGCCTAAGTCCGTGCCAGCAGAGTTTACTGAGGAATCTGCGGGAATTGAACCAGTGTTACCAGGACGCCCAGCGGAAGATTGGACCGCGGCAGCAAGTCGTACTGCACACTACGGCTTTATCGATCTTGGCGATTCTCGGATGTCGAATCGAACGCCCGTGTTTGATCGCTACACATGGCTTGCGCTCGGACGAGAAGTTCCGCCCGGAGCCAGTTCGATTGTGTCACTGACAAAGTCAAAGCAATTGATGCTGGCAGACGGCGGAATGCTGGCGACAAATCAGTTGGCAACGCTGTGTTTACAGTCAGCTTCAAGGCCACAAACGGCTTCGATCGATCACATCCCGATTATACACACAACGGATCTAATCCTGACTGAAGAGGTCCTGAATTGTTCGCCACATCGCGCAGCAGGATCGTTTGAATTGTTCTGCAACGCGCCCTGTGCTGTTCAGGAGAGTCCGCATCAGATGCCGAAATACGGCGATCACCAGAAATCGACGCCTCGACTTGACCATTTGGCGGCGAGCAACGAGCCGAAGAGTGCCTTGCTGCATGTTGATTTGCCCGAGGTCAAAACGGATGCTGTGATCGAGGGTGATGCTGAAGTGCTGGTCAAGGAAGAAGCATTACCTGCGTTCCCTGGACTGAAGATCTGGCATGATGGACAGTTGATTTTTTCTCAGTCGGATGAGAGCGATTCACCGGACGCTGCAGCAGAAATCGATCCGCATGCCGGAGCAACGGAGCATGTCGTCAATGCCACTGCCTCAGAGCCGCCCGCATCAGCGACAATGCTCGGCAGGGGCGGATTCTTCACGCTTCCGGCCCCGATCGAAAAAGTCGACTGGGACTTGCGGTCACCAGGAATCTCCGACGACCATGATGTCTTTCCGATTGTGGAATCGATCACCAGTCTCCGTGCCGACGTGCGGCAATTTCAGCAGACAGGCAAGACTCCGAGCGACGATTCAAACGGTTCCGATCGAGGAACCTCGGCAGATGCAGAACAGACCTCCGATTCAGACAGCCTGATTTCCCGAGCAAAACGACGCCTGGACGACAGGACGTCCCTCGCGGACTCGACTCTCGTAGCGCTGCAAATTGCGCCTGACGCCCGAGCGAAACGAGCTGCTGCTGCGGCCGCTGACTCTGAAGTGGCACCAGTCGCCAACAGCAATCCCGGATCTGCCCCACAGTTCAGCCGCCTGTTCACTCGCCTGTGGGAAAATCGCAGACGAGCCGCGGCTCAGGCTGAGTCCGATCGTTAAAGTGGATCTTCGGATGCTGATCTGTTTGAGAATCGTCACCCGCGAAATCGGGCTTCCAGTTGTGTCTCTTCCTGATCTCGCAGAGAATTCCGGGGTTCATTGTCGCAGGACAGTCGGCAATCACCATCCTTTCAATCTATTCGGGCTTGCCACAAGACGTTATGTCAAAACAAACAACAACTCTGCCAGCCGCCACGGCGGTCAATCCACCTGGCACATTTGATCAGGTGGCCGATGCGACAACTCTCTACCGCTCCTGGGGCGCGCACCTGGTGGACGATGGCGTCCGATTCGCCGTCTGGGCTCCGAATGCGCGCGAAGTGTCGGTCATCACGGACGGCAACGGCTGGACTCCTGGTCGCGACTGGCTGGAATCCAGTGACAACGGTGTCTGGCACGGAGTCATCAAGGGCGTCCTGCCGGGAACGCGCTACAAGTATGCGATCCGAACTCAAAGCGGACACTTGCTCGAAAAAACAGACCCCGTGGCTTTCTACCACGAAATGCGCCCGCAAACCGCCTCGATTGTCTGGAGCCTTCGCGATTTTCAATGGAACGATCAGGACTGGCTGCAGAAACGAGACCAGACAAATTGGCTTAAAGCGCCGGTGTCAATGTACGAAGTCCATCTGGGATCATGGCGCCGCCCGCACGATGGTCGAACATTTTTTAACTACCGCGAACTGGCTCATGCGCTGGCCGACTATGTCCTGGAGACCGGTTACACGCATATCCAGTTGATGCCGATCACCGAGCATCCGTTCGATGGATCGTGGGGGTATCAGACGACCGGTTACTTCGCGCCCACGGCGCGATTCGGATCGCCGCATGATTTTCAGTATTTCGTCAATCACATGCATCAGCGCGGGATCGGCGTGCTGATCGACTGGGTTCCCGGACACTTCCCGACTGACACGCATGGACTGGCCATGTTCGACGGAACATGTCTGTATGAACATTCTGACCCGCGACTGGGGTTTCATCCCGACTGGAACACACTGATCTTCAACTACGGTCGGCGGGAAGTGACGGAGTTTCTGATTTCCAGCGCCCGGTTCTGGTGTGACGTGTATCACATCGACGGAATCCGCGTCGATGCGGTGGCGTCGATGCTGTACCTTGATTATTCGCGTGATTCGGGACAATGGATTCCGAATCAATACGGCGGACGTGAGAATCTGCACGCGATCGATTTCCTGCGGCACTTCAACACTCTGATGCACGCGGAATTCCCCGGCACGATGAGCATCGCCGAAGAATCCACAGCCTGGCCGGGTGTGTCACGTCCGTGCTACACCGGCGGTCTGGGTTTCACCATGAAATGGGATATGGGCTGGATGAACGACACGCTGCGATTTATGCGGCGCGATCCGATTCATCGTCAGTTTCATCTGAATGACCTGACGTTCCGCGGCATCTATGCGTTTTCAGAGAACTTTGTGCTGCCGTTGTCGCATGACGAAGTTGTGCATGGAAAACAGTCGCTGCTGTCTCAGATGTCGGGCGACACATGGCAGAAATTTGCGAATCTGCGCGTCCTTTTGTCCGGGCAATTCGCGGCACCGGGCAAGAAACTGCAGTTCATGGGGACCGAGATCGGGCAGTGGACGGAATGGAATCACGACGCTGAGATCGACTGGATTCTGCGCACTTTCGACACGCACGAAGGCATTCGACGGATGATCTGCGATCTGAATCGCCTGTACGTCAATGAGCCCGCTCTGCATGAAGGTGACGTCGTCCCGGAAGGATTTCAGTGGCTGGTCGGTGACGACCATACCAACTGCGTCGTCGCCTACATGCGTCAGACACCCGATCACCGTGAGATGATCCTGGTGATCAGCAATCTGACGCCTGCTCCTCGAGACAACTATCGCCTTGGTGCCCCCTGCGCAGGCTATTACAAGGAGATCTTTAACAGCGATGCCGACTGGTATGGCGGCGCGGGGCTCGGCAATCAGGGCGGCGTATATTCCAAAGATACGCCGGCGCACGGCAAGCCCGCCAGCATTGTCATCACCGTGCCGCCACTCGCTACCGTGATGTTCAAAGCAGTCCCGCCGCCCGCAACTGAGGCGGCGAAAGTGGCTGCGGCCGTTCAGGAAATTACTGCCTCATCGGCCGCCACGCGCTAGTGGTCTGTTGATTTAGTGACCATTTCGTTCTTAGTCCCGGCTTCAGCCGGAATTCGCTGGCGGTTCCAGCCAAAAACCGCCTGAAGGCGGAACTACAGAATTAAATCAACACCGGCCTAGTGCTCGGTCAGCAACGGATTGATGGGTGCCAGCCCGAAACTCCGGGGCTTCCTTCGCTCCGCTCAGTCCAGCCCCGGCCACCCGATCCATCAAGGCACGACTGACCAGGCACTAGCGGACTGTTGACTTAAAGTGGGATAAGCTTCCAGCTTGTCAGTTTTCCAGGAAACATCATGCACTCTACCGTCCGCCGCCGGGGCAGTACTCAATGGCGTGGACTTAAGGAATTCCAACGGCGAGCGGGGGACGTAAGTCCCCTGATTTGCTTGGGTTCGCGACGAATATCAGGGGATTGACATCCCCC
>JAYTAK010000077.1:0-5051 GCA_043737515.1 Candidatus Kuenenia sp.
GCTACGGTCGGTGATGATCGGTACGTGCTACGATTTTTGGGCAACTGACCGGACCAGATTGTTTTGCCGGTCAGCAGATCCAGGCAATCGATCGTGCCACGGGCTTCGCCGCCGTCACGGCAGATAAACACGCGGCCATTGGCGATGGCTGGGGTCGGCACGTCGCCGGACGTGACCTGATTAAACCACGAAATATGGCTCGCTGTCACATCGCCGTTGCCGCCCATCTTAATCGCCGTCAGGGATTCGCCCCGAGCGTACGGAGCGATGACCAAGCCATCGGATACGGCGGCGGAGGCGATAGAGCGAAAGTATTTGTGGTTCGTTGGATTGAGTCCACCGACACGCCAGATTTCTTTTCCGCTGGCGGCGTCATGGGCCGTCACATGGTCGGCTCCAAGCACCACGATCACCTGACCGCTGACTTCGTCCACAACGACAGGCGTCGCGTAGCTCTGAGCGGCCTCTTCCGGCGCGCCGAGGTCTCGATCCTGTTTCCAGAGCACCGAACCATCGGCCTTGGAGAATGCGGCAACATAGGATGGTCCCGAATGCATACAGGCAATCACGACGGCGTCCTTCGTGAGTACCGGAGATGTTCCCAAGTCCCACCACAGCGTGTCTTCGCCGTATTCCGCCTGCAGGTTCTTCTGCCACTTCAGTTCACCAGCGACTGAAAAACAGCCCAAGTCGCCGCTCTTGAAATACGCGAAAACGCAGGTTCCGTCAGTGGTTGTCGATGGATTGGCTCCGGTGCCATCCTTGCCGGGTTTCCCTTCCACTGCAGCTCCGAGATTTTTCGACCAGCGTTCCTTGCCATCCATTCCAAGAGCAATCACAGTGTTCTGACCGTCGATTGTGCTCGTCACAAAAATGGAATCTCCGGCAACGGTCGGGGTGGATGCACCTCGACCGCGCAATTCGTACTTCCAGATTACATTCTTTTCGGCCGACCACTCTGTTGGATAGCCAGCACCGTCTGCCGTTCCGTTTCCGTGTGGCCCACGCCAGTTTGGCCAGTCGCCTGCTATCGACACGGTGGAAGTACACAGGGCAGCGGCAAGCAGAAGTGATTTCATTGCAAAGATTCCAGGCAGGCGTGGGGCAGAGCGGCGGGAGGGAAGGCGGATCTAAACTCGAACGATCATCTCAGGGGAAGTTGGATGTCAGGTATTAATGAGCATGTGCCACATCGTGGCTTTGTCCGTGACTGCTATGCGCATCATTGTGTCCGTGATCACTGTGACCATGAGCGTTGTGTGCGTGATCGTCGTCGGCAGGTCCTTCAGGAAAATCACCCAGTCGTCCGAAGGATCCTGCCAGTTGAGCCGAACCGCAAAGCAAGGCGATGCAGGTCAGCATCGTCACGTAAATAAATTTGCCGGCATGGTTACTCACCGACAGACCAAGCATCAGATGCCTGCCGTGCTCTGGCGGAGCAACAGCCGCCCAGACGAGTACAGCCACAAACATCAGCAGCAGAATGCCGATGAATCCGCCACGGCGCAAAATAGGAAGTGCCTTAGCCCAGTTGACGGCGAAGGTCCAGAATCCTACCCATCCCAGCAGTGGCAACCAAGGCAGGATGACACGGACGAGATTGACTACTACATCAAGCAACGACCAGAGTACGTTGACCAGACTGCTGAAGAGATCGAACAGAGCATCCATAGATTGGCACCAAAAAAAACGTTTGAGCACGAATTTTTGAAGTCTAGCCATTTCTCCCCTGAATCTTCCAGTAAACAGGCCCTGGATTTTCGAGGAGAATGGCAGGGAGTCCCTCCGGGCAACGGTCTCCAGAACACGGGAATCCCACTTTCGGTGACTGAACCCGGTCTGAGCAACAGAAAAGGTCCGTCCTGGGAAGGACATCCATTGAAGTGTTGACGGGTCGCGAAAGATGGCGTAAAGTGGCAATTCCACGGATTTCTTGCCTCGCGACCCTGTTTTCGCCATCCGTTGCGCTGAGGCTCTGTGGGAGTTCCGTTGATCAGATTGCCGACACGGAAGCTCAAATGACTGTCTGGCTGGCGGAAGATCCGGGAATTTGCATTGGACGTACCGACGGAAACAATCTCAACTTTTGCTCAACTGGGCCTCGCCCCCGCAACACTCAAGACGATCACAAAAATCGGCTACGAAAAGCCCAGCCCCATTCAGGTGGCTTTCATTCCCATCGCACTTTCCGGACGTGACTGCATCGGCCAAGCGCGGACAGGCACCGGAAAAACCGCAGCCTTCATGTTGCCCGCGATGGAACGCCTCGATGTGACGAAGGGCCGAGTTCAGGTGCTCGTGATGACACCGACGCGGGAACTCGGCGAACAGGTTCACGGCGAATCAATAAAGCTCAGCGGCACATCCAAACTGAAATTCGCGCTGGCTGTCGGCGGTCGTCCCATCGGAAGGCAGATTGCTGATCTTGAAAACGGAGCCCATGTTGTCATCGGCACACCAGGCCGTGTCATCGACTTACTGCGGCGACAGCATCTCAAACTGAATGATCTGAAGGTCGTCGTGCTGGACGAAGCGGATCGCATGCTGGACATCGGCTTTCGTCCGGACATCGAACGCATCCTGCGATCCTGTCCGACAGAGCGTCAGACCATGCTGCTGTCGGCGACGTTGCCGCCGCCTGTTGAGAAGCTGGCACAGCGATTCATGATCGAACCGGAGATGGTCGATCTGTCTGAAGATCGCGTTGTCGTCGATACGATCGAACAGTATTACATCACGGTGGATGAAGATCGCAAGAGGCCGTTGCTGTTGCGGGTGCTTGCCAAAGAAAAGCCACAGCAGGCGATCGTGTTCACGCGAACCAAGCGAGGAGCGGATGCATTGTTTGCGGAGTTTTCAAAACGTCTGAAATCGAATCGCATCGCGGCTATCCACGGCGACCTGCCGCAACGCAAACGTGATCAGGTCATTAAATCATTGCGGGCCGGTGAACTGCGTCTGTTGATCGCTACGGATGTGGTGGGTCGCGGCATCGACATCAGCGGGATTTCGCACATCATCAATTATGACATCCCGGAATACTGCGACGACTATGTTCACCGCGTCGGTCGCACAGGACGTCTGTCATCAGACCAGAACGGCCGCGCGATCACGTTTGTCACGCTGCAGCAGGGCGGTGAACTGACAAACATTGAAAAACGCATCAATACGGTTTTGCCGGAATACAAAGTCGATAATTTCGAAGCGTTTCGGACTCGCGAACGCCCGAAACGCGCGATCCGCAGATTCGGGGCGGCGGACGAATAGCCGAGGAGCTGCCATCGACGCGACGGGTTCTTGTTTACCAAATCGGCAGATTCTGCTGAAATCCGTCCGAAGTCTTCGGACGATGGGTAAAAGGCGGATCCTGTGCGGAAGATGACGCTCGCCTGCAGCAAGGATTTTTGCCGATTCGGTTGATAGCGGTGTGGCTTGGAAAAGGCAGGCGTGGAAAAGGGCCCTTTTCCAGGCCCCGCAGAGATGTCGCAGTTTCAAGGATGAAAGTGCCGTGGCAAGTTTGAAGTGCTGGAATCGGGCGCAGCGTTGGACGCTGCTGAATGTCATTGCCATCGCCGCGTTGCTGGCGGGGAACGTGTTGCGCGCGTGCCCGTTCTGTCTTTCGCCACCGATGACGCTGGTGGAAGAGATTGCCACTTCTGACATTGTGGTGATTGTCGAACTTCTGAAGTTTGAAGTCATCCATGCGGGAGCAGTTCAGATTCCGCAATCGACGGTTCGCATTCGTGAATTCCTGCAAGGGAAAGAATTCGCTACGAAGTTCGGCCCACTTCAATCGGGTCAGCCGTTGGTTGTGAGTCAGGAAATCGCCGGGGCACCCGGTGACTTGTTCCTGCTGTTTGGTTCACTGCCCTCCAGCGACTCTTTAACAGAGTCAACATTCGCCACGAACACCGAAGCAGCGACGTCGAGTCTGACGGACCAGTTGAATTCAGCCGGCCAGTCGAATTCAGCCGACCACGACGGCGGCATTGTGACGGCTGATCTCAGGACGACGGAGTCGGCGTCGAAGAAAATCCAGCGGACTTCATTTCTGATCCCGGAAATGATCTCCTGGGACTCTTCGACTCCGGTCTCACGGGAAGCAATCCGTTACATCAAAAACGCCCCCGGACAGTCAGTACCACAGGTGCAGCGACTGCCGTATTACATGACGTTTCTTGAAAACCCGGACCCGCTGTTATCCATCGATGCATGGGCGGAGTTTGCGAATGCCACCTACGACGATGTCAAAGCCGTGAAAGACCGAATGCCGCGTGAGCAGTTGCGGCAGTGGATCGCGGATCCGATGATGACTCCCGAACGTCTGGGACTTTACGGCATGATGCTGGGACTCTGCGGCAATGCTGACGACGCCGTATTTCTGGAACAACAAATCGGTGCTGTGCCGCCGACAGGCAAAGACGAAAAGGAATTCTTTCGCTACGGCACAGACGGGCTCATGGGTGGCTATCTCTTGCTGACGGGTGAAGACGGCGTCGCGTTTCTGGAACAGATGCGTCTGAAGCCCGGCATTCCGACGGACAGCGTTCACGCGGCAGTGCAGGCGATCCAGTTCATGTGGAGTTACGAAAGCAGCCTGATCCCGCAGTCACGTCTTAAATCGTCTATGCGGCGATTGCTTTCGAACACTGATCTCAGAATCCTCACGATCACCAATCTGGCTCGCTGGAAAGACTGGGAATGCTGGCCGGAGCTGGAGCGGATCTTCAGGAATGAGTGTGCCGATGATCGCGCGACTCAGAAGGCCATCGTGCAGTTTGCGGAAGAATGCCGGAAGGCGACAAATGCGGACGGCACTTTTCCTGAGATGGCCAGGTTGGCGGACAAGTTTCTGGTCCAGGCCGCGATTGAGCATCCGGAACTGTTTCGACCGACGAACAACGCCGAATTTGTGGGGCCGTGATCGTTCACTGGTGGCACTTACTACTTTGAGAGGGTGCGATCCGCGTATTGCGCATGGGAACGGAGTGAACTGGTATTTGAGAAAAGAGGCGTCCTTCTGCAGAATGTTGGTTGTGACACTAACACCG
>JAYTAK010000078.1:0-11612 GCA_043737515.1 Candidatus Kuenenia sp.
TGGAGACTGGCGGCGCGAAGGCCTGACCACGACAGCCAGATCATGACCATTCAGCAGCAGATCACGAACCAGATAGCGTCCGACCAACCCGGTGGCACCTGTCAGCAACGTATACATCGTCTCTCCTGGAAAAATCCGAAGTCGCAGTCCACGATTCACTTACGTCCTGGGTGGCAGATGCCTTGCCAACACGCACACACACTTTTCAAACGACTGCCTATTGAAACATGCAAAAGCCGGATTCGAAAGTAGATTGTGATCAGCAAACGCTGCTCAGTTTGAATGAAAACCGGGGACAGCATTCATTTAGACAATTGAGTCCATTTTTCGCAAGTCGGGGATTTTAACTTGAAGTCAAAGTCAACCCAATCGACGTTTGTCGATTAGTACATTGGTTCTCGCAAAAAGACAGAGACTCGATATACAGCCCGTAGCCGCTGGAAATAATTCCACACAGCCATGCGCAAGACGTTTACAGCAAATGCTTTATGACAGATTCAACACACTGGCGATCCGTGCTTCGGCAGCAATTGCCGACGTGTGGTGGGAGGGTTTTCGGACTGACAGACGATCGCAGTTGAATCCTATCCGGGGATTGTCATGCGTTTTCTCATGAACGAGCCAAATCGGGGAACTGTCCTTGATGCAGGAATTCTGAATCGGATTCGGCAGATCCTGGGCGACCGGCAGGAACCAGCGATCCGCCAACGTCTGCTGTCGAACTGCCCAGCGCGGGCTTTGCCCGCAACCCATTGGTTAAAGCGGGGACTCAGAAACACATGCGACAGAAAAATTGGTGACAGAAAAATTGGTGACAGAAAAATAGAGGAAACAAAGCATTGTCTTTCTGTGATTCATTTTTCTGTCACTCATTTTTCTGTCGGACTTGCCCAATTTCCGCAGCGTATCATCTGTGGTTGAAAACGGTGTCTGGAACTCTCTGGCATCCGATTCTTCTCGTGTTTTCTGATGCCTCCAAAGTTCCAGACACCTTTTTCAACGCGATTTCCTGCACTTGGACCTGAATCTGGGACAGTCGAATTAGAAGGGTAGGCCGGACCAAGCGCAGTGCCGTTCCGGCAATTATGCTCCGCGCGGCCAGAAATGAGTCCGGCGAGCGGAGTGGCGTGAGCCCTCCGGTACGTCGTTTTTTTGTACCGGCAAGCTGACGCATGCCGCTCGCCAATTCTCTCACTCTTGACCGCGCGGAGTATACCTGACAACTGCCGGAACTGCGCTGCGCTTGGTCCGGCCTACAAGTTCTTAATCCTGTCGTTGCACTGTATTGGTCATTTCCTGGCGCGAGCTTCTCCCGCAACCCAAAAGATACGCGCAAAACGCGCAGTTGTTGAAAAGAAAGGATCTAATGCACTGGATCGCTGCCGAATTCGTTGGGCTTCGCGGAAGGCCGCGTGCATACTGACGTGCAGGATTGCCAAGTGACTTCACACTCTTTCTGTTCAGGCACAAATACCTTATGCCATCCTTTTCCGGCGTGATCCCCCCCGTCGTTTCTCCGATGATTGCTCCTGATCAACTTGACGGGCCAGCCGTCGGTCGCATTGTCGAACACTTGATTTCCGGCGGAGTCTCGGGACTGTTTGTGCTCGGAACGACGGGTGAAGGGCCTTCGCTGACGTACCAGATGCGTTATGAAATGGTGGAACTCACATGTGAAGCGGCTGCCGGGCGAGTGCCCGTGTTTGTGGGTGTCACCGATACCTGTCTGGCCGAATCCATTGCACTTGCGGAACACGCCGCATGTTGTCAGGCGGCAGCGATCGTGGCTGCGGCTCCGTTTTATTTTGATGTCTCTCAGCAGTCGCTGGAAACATGGTTTACCGCATTGGCGACGGCATCGCCGTTGCCTCTGATGCTCTATAACATGCCGTCCTGCGTTGACGTAGTGCTTGATCCCGCGATGGTTGATACTTTGTCGCAGCATCCCAATATCATCGGCATTAAGGACAGTGGCGGCGATATGGCATATTTTGAAAGTCTGTGTGAACGGCATCGTCATCGCAGCGATTTTGTGATATTCATGGGACCTGAAGAACGTCTGGCAGAGGCAGTGGCGTTAGGGGCCGCTGGCGGAGTTTGCGGCGGAGCGAACTTGTTCCCGCAGCTCTACACCGCTCTTTACAAAGCCGCCATACGCGGAGATCATGCGGCGATCGCGGAAGGCAAAGACCTGATTCGCCAGGTTTTTGAATCCGTGTATTTTGACGATAACGGTCGGATGAAACTCATTCCTGGCCTGAAACGGGCGATGCACACTCTTGGCTTGTGCGGTCCTGTTGTCGCGCCGCCGTTGTCGCTTGTTACTGAGGCACATGCGTCTAGAATCCGCTCAGCGTTACCTCAACTCGTTGAAACATCGCAGCTTTGAACTTCACATTTTCCAGGGCTTTTCATTAATGAGTCGCTTCACGTTTCTTGTCGCGCCAGTGTTGTTGTGCTGTCTTGTATGCACTTCGTCCGCTGTGTATGGCCAGCCTGCCAAGGCCGTGCCGAACTTGAAGGATCCTCGCATCGGCAGTAGAGTCATCATCACAAAGGCCGGAGCGGAGTTAAGGACGCCAAAAGCGACGGTTTGGAAGGGCTACGTCGGGGAAGTCTTCACCGTCTCGCTGACCAATGGCGAATGGCTGTGGATTGCCGAAAAAGGTGGCTGGCTCTGGGAGAAGGACGCAGTCCCGTTTGATACGGCCATCACGACGTTTACCCAACGTCTCGACCAGCAGAAGACCGCGGAAAACTATCACTTGCGAGGCGTCGCCTATCTAGCCTCGAAAGAGAATGCGAAGGCCGTTGCGGATTTCACTGAAAGCCTGCGACTGGAACCTCGAAATGCCGGCGCGCTGAACAACCGCGGACAGGTCAGTTATCTCAAGGGCGACTTCAAGTCCGCCCTCACCGACTTCTCCAGTGCGATCGCAATTGAAGCCAAAAACCCACTGGTATTGAACAATCGAGCGTTGGCCTATATCGCCCTGGAAGACTCGGAAAATGCGTTGAAAGATCTACAGGCGGCGTTGAATCTGGTGCCGGAGTATCCAGAGGCTCTTAACAATCGCGGTGTGGTCCATTTGCAACTCAAAAAGTTCGACGAAGCCATTGCGGATTTTACGGAATCCCTGAAGATCCATCCGCAGTACATTGATGCACTGCAAAACCGCGCGTTTGCCTACGTCGATAAAAATGATTATGCGAAAGCCATCGCGGACCTTGAGTCGGCCATGACTTTCAGCCCGAATTCATACGAAGCGGCGAACGATCTCGCATGGCTGCTGGCGACGGCACCGGAAGACTCTGTCCGCAACAAGGAACGCGCGTTGACGCTGGCAAAGCAGGCATGTGCGATGACTGAGTACAAGCAATGGAATACACTTGATACACTCGCCGTCGCCTTCGCCGAAAATGGCCAGTTCGCCGAAGCGAAAACATGGCTCGGAACCGCAGTGACGCTGGCTCCGGAAGAGGAAAAAAAACGCCTCCAGGTACATCTGGACCTGGTATTGGCCGAGAAACCTGTGCGGGATTAGAAGTTATGCCGGAATCCGTGTCATCGTCGATCCTTGAATGCTCTGCGGAATCATTGCGGGCATTTCTGGGACGCACGGCCAATTTGCCGCAGATCAGCGATCCTGATTTGCACCTGGAAATCCTGTCTGCGCCTGAGATCGTGACGCTGGGGCATCGGATCGAGTTCCGGATCACGGCGTACGGATTCAAGCAGCGCGCGACACACGAATATGTGACTGTCGAAAAACTGCAGATTGTTGAGGATCTGGTGGAAGGGCCGCTGCGAGCCTGGAAACACTCGCAGCAAATTGAGATTGTCGCTGCCGGACAGTGCCGTCTGACGGATCGCATCGAATTCCTGCCACCTGGCGGCATGCTCGGCTACCTGCTGACTGAAGCCAAGGTCCATGAGTCCATTCAGGTCGGGATGCAGATTCGGTACGAAGCATTGAGCGACATCATCCGCAGCGGAAATCTGGCATGACCCAACTGCCGCTCCCAAGGCCGCGAGCTGCCAGACAGCCTGAGACTCAGCCCCCGACCGTCGCCATTGCTGTATTTGTGGGCTTCGTTCTGACTGCTGCATTTGTCGGATTGACTGCGGTTGTCATCCCCGGCGTGTTGCTGATGGTGGTGGCCGGTTTTGGCATGCTCCTGTTCTTTGTGCTCCAGTATTTTCTGTGGGCCAAATGGCTGTATCCGATCGTCATGCGAATTGAAGCAGATTCTCTGTCTGACAATTCACTCAGTCCGGACAATTTGCAACGAGAAAATCCTGAGTCTCTGCCATGATTGTGCCACCATCGTTTCTGTTTCAGTATCAATTGTCGGCGCTGCGCATGGATGACCTGCCGAAGAAAAAAGGTCGACCGTTGCAGCTACCGGACACAGCACGAGTCTTCGTACCAGCCAGGATGAATGAAGGGTCAGCGGGCCTGGATGTGAAGCTGGCCTGGAATCCCGCTGGTCTGGGCATGGCACTGGCAGTCCACGGCAAGAAGCTGGAAATCTCGGGGCGACGACACGACCTGAAACATTCCGATCATGTGCTGGTCTTTATTGACACGCGACACACGGCCAACGTCCATCGGGCGACACAGTTCTGCACGGCGCTGCAGATTCTGCCAGCAGACGAAGCCGTCGATGACCAGCCGACCGTGCAGTTCATTGACATCGCCCAGCAACGTGGCACACCGCGCGCGCAGGACACGAAAAGAGTCGTGATTGCGGTCGAAATGGTCAGCGATGGTTATCGACTGGAACTCTGGATTCCAGCCGCGCAGATGCCGGGATTTGCGGAGACGCCGGAGATCGGGCACCTGGGTTTTTACGTCGTCGTGGAAGACACGGAACTGGGCCAGTTGCCGCTGAGTATCGGCGATGATTTTCCGATCACGCACGACCCGTCCACATGGCTGCAACTGAATCTCTGACCCGCGTCATCACGGCTTTGTGATCGATGTCGCCATTATTCAGCCTTCAGAATGCGCCGCTGAATGCCACGTGGTTTTCAAGGATTAGAGTCGTGTCCGGATCATGTCCCACGGCATGGGAGACTTTCTGGGTATCCAGAGCCAGGCAGGTGTGTTCATCAGCCGGGCTCTGATTTGGCTCCGGATGTTTTTGCCACCAGGCTTCGGCATCGCGCCATGTCCAGTCATTCGCGCAGCCGCAGGCATCCAGAGCTTCCTGAAGCTCACGAGGCGTCTGAAACCGTTCTGCCGCTTGTTTGCTCAGGCACTTTGTAATGATGTTCGAAATGTCCTGCGGCACCTTGACTCCGAAGTCTTCCAGTCGAGGTGGCTGCATCGTCGCGTGAGCATGGACCAGCATCACCGGATTGTCGTCCTCGAACGGAACGCGACCGGAAAGCAGATAGAACCCAACCACAGCCAGCGAATAAATGTCTCCCCGGCAGTCAGGCTTCTGAGCACGCGCCTGTTCAGGACACATGAATTGAGGCGATCCCTGCAGTTCTCCACTGACACAGCAGATCGCATCGGGGCCGAAGCGGGCCGGTCGGACCAGGCCAAAATCCAGCAGCTTGGCGACGTCGTAAACATTCCCTCGCTCGGCCAGAAAGATATTGCTGGGCTTTACATCGCGATGCACAAGTCCGCAGCAGTGTGCCTCATGCAAAGCACCACACAATTGCCGCAGGATATAGACCACGCGCGCTGGCGATTGTGGTCCGAACTGATCGACTAACTGACGCAGATTGAGTCCCTGAAGATACTCCATCGCATAGTAGAACGTACCATTCGGCGTTCGTCCATAGTCATACACCTGCACCGTATTCCAGTGTGTCAACTGTGCCGTGGCTTTGACTTCGCGTTCAAAACGGGCCAGCATTCGACGGTCTGATGCCTTGTCGCGTCGGATCAGCTTGATCGCGCACTTTCGTTTCAGCAACTGATGCTCAGCCAGATACACATCCCCCATGCCGCCGGAGCCGATGAGTTCGAGCAGCGTATACTGGCCAAGTTGTTCCTGATTGTGAATCACTTTCCGCAGTCGACGATTGATCACGCAGCCGTGAATCGCAAACCCGATTCCCACAAAGATCGCGGCGGCGTTTCCATGCAAAAAACGTCCACCAAACGAATGAGGAGGGCGTTCGAGTCCTGCGTCGTCCTGTACCAGGATTCCGACCGCAAGGCCGGTGATGAGAATCACGCTCAGAATCGAAATGTGCAACCACGGCAAACAGGAGTACCAGGACTTTGGTTGCGCCGGAATTGATGACGCCGAATCACCGACGCTGCTGTCGGTGGAATTCTCCAACAGTGATTCGAACGTGTTTGCAGCCGTGTTTTCACGGCCAGGCTGAGATTGAATGAAGGGAAATACCATCGTGGGAAATTCAGTCGTCGGTGCCGATTGAGGAGTGCGTCACATCTTCTGCGTTGAGGCGAGCGGCAGTTAAAAACTTGCCAGTAGCCACCGTCGCCAGACGGTGGTTGAATCAGAAAATCCCACCGTCTGGCGACGGATGGCTACGGCACTTTCGTTCCTGCCGGTCGCTTTTGTGTACATGAATCGCCGGGTTGACAGAGAGCCGTCGCGGAACTGCAATTCAGACACATCGAACCTTAGATCGAAAACTGTCGTCAGGAGCTACTGAAGTCGGAAAAGCTGGTGTCCGTTCCATGTGCATTCTCAGGTCACTACAGGGAACCCCCCACACCTGTTGTGGCAAGGCAACGTTCCTGAATTTTGGGGGCGGCAGCTTTTTCAATGCCTGGCTATTTTCGTTGCGATTTGGCAACATGTCCGGTCCTGCCTGTTTTTTATCCTGAGGAGATGACTTCTTCTCAGAATTCTCATTCCCCTGATTCTGGATTTCCCCGTGATGACATCGCGCTTACTTCCAATGCTGCTTCTGCTGCCGATTGTGTCACCTGCGACGGCTCAGGAATTCCCGCTTCAACTCCATTCTTTTGATCGACAGCAGTTGTCGGATGTGTACTACTCCGAAGGCATTGCGGCTGGTGATCTGAATGGCGATGCCGCGACGGATATCGTCTACGGGCCGCACTGGTACGCTGGCCCGGATTTCACGGCGAAGCAGGAAATCTACCCTGCAGTGCCTCAGAACCGTGAAGGCTACGCCGACAACTTTTTCAACTGGGTGCATGACTTTGACAAAGACGGATCAAACGACATTCTGGTCGTAGGCTTTCCCGGCACGCCCGGATTTGTTTATCGCAATCCCGGGAAGGACAGCCTCGAGTCGCTTTGGGAAAGACATCAGGTCGCTGATTCCGTCAGCAACGAAGCGCCTCAGTTCGCGGACATCACCGGCGATGGAGTCCCGGAACTTGTTTGCACGCGCAAGGGAAACTACGGCTTCTACGTTCCGCAGCCAGCCGAGCCGCTCGGCCCGTGGAAGTTTGTCTCGATCTCAGAACCAACCGCGCCGACTCCGTTTGGTCATGGACTGGGCGTCGGAGATGTGAACTCAGACGGACGCATCGACATGATCGCCACCGATGGCTGGATGGAACAACCGACCGACGGCGCTGTCGAAGGCATCTGGAAATTCCATAAGCATCCGTTCGCTCGTGCCGGTGCCGACATGTTTGCCTACGACGTCGATGGTGACAACGACGCGGATGTGATTACGTCTCTGAGTGCTCACGATTTCGGACTGGCATGGTACGAGAACACCGGCAGCGATGCCGACGGCGAAATTCAGTTCCAACAGCATCTGCTGATGGGTACGACGAAAGAAGAGAGTCCCTACGGAATCCTGTTTACGGAACTTCATGCCGTCAAACTTGCCGATATGAACGGCGACGGATTGCTCGATATCGTGACGGGAAAAACATACTGGTCACATCACGCCCAAAGCCCGATGTGGGACGCGGGGGCAGTCGTGTATTGGTTTGAACTGAGCCGCGGCACCGATGGAGTCGATTACATTCCTCATCTGGCCGACGGCGAAGCGGGGATTGGGCGCGGCCTGGTTGTCGAAGATCTCAACAAAGATGGCCTGATCGATATTGCCTGCGGCGGCATGAAAGGCGCGAATGTGCTGATACACAAGGCGAAGACTGTGACCGAAGCAGAGTTCCAGCAGGCTCAGCCACAGAAGCGAAAAGACATGGCCGAAGGATTGTCGCCAGGCGATGCGGCAAAGCAGATGACGGTTCCGCCCGGTTTTAAGGTGCAGCTCGCGGCCGGTGAACCGATGGTGCATCAGCCCGTCGCCATGTGTTTCGATCACAAAGGACGGCTGTGGGTTGCGGAAGCCCATACCTATCCTTTGCGAGCCCCCAATGGCGAGGGCAAAGACAAAATTCTGATCTTTGAAGATACGACCGGCGACGGCGTGTTTGATACTTCGAAGACGTTTATCGAAGGCCTGAATCTCGTGAGCGGCATGGAAGTCGGCTTCGGGGGCGTCTACGTCGGGGCCGCGCCGTACCTGATGTTCATCCCCGATCGCGATGGAGACGACGTGCCCGATAAAAGTAGCCCTCTCGCTCTGCGAGAGGAGCCTTCAAGTGCAAACGTGATTAATCTGCGTCGCGAGACCACCGAAATTGCAGCTACGGGGCTCGTCACGCGGAGCGTGACGGCTACATTGCAGTTTCCCAACGACGTTCCGCCCGGTGCTGTCGTGCTGCGTGACGGCTTCGGCTGGGAAGATACGCATGAAACGCTGAATACGTTTATTTGGGGACCGGACGGCTGGCTCTACGGATGCCACGGCGTATTCACGCATTCCAAAGTCGGCAAGCCGGGCGCGGCAGACAAAGACCGTTTGCCGCTCAACGCCGCTGTCTGGCGCTATCATCCGCAGAAGGATATTTTTGAAGCGTTCATGAACGGCACCAGCAATCCATGGGGCGTGGACTTCAACGACAAGGGGCAGGCGTTTCTCACCGCCTGCGTGATTCCGCATCTGTGGCACGTCATTCAGGGAGGCCGCTATTTTCGCCAGGGCGGCCAGCATTTTAATCCATACACTTACGACGACATCAAAACGATCGCCGATCACGCGCACTATGCCGGCAATATCGCCGATTCCGCATGGTGGGGCCATGAACCAAAAGCCTCCGGTGCGACCGCCGATGCCGGAGGCGGTCACGCTCATTGCGGAGCCATGATCTATCTGGGTGATAACTGGCCGGATGAGTACCGCAACAGGATCTACTTCAACAACGTGCATGGCAATCGCATCAACTGCGACGTCCTGGAACCCGAAGAGGGCTCAGGCTTTGTGGGTCACCATGGCAAAGACCTGATGCTGGCGAATGATCACTACTTCCGCGGGATCAATCTGCGCTACGGTCCGGACGGCAGCGTGTACCTGATCGACTGGTACGACAAGAATGCCTGCCACCGCACGAACCCGGAGATCTGGGACCGTTCGAACGGTCGCATTTATCGGATTTCTTACGGCGACGCGGAGAGTCAGCAGTTCGACGGTTCGACATGGTCCGAAGAGCAGTTGCTTGCGGCCCATGAGCACAAGAACGACTGGTATGTCCGCACGGCGCGCCGACTTTTGATGGAACGAGGCTGCTCGCCACAGACAATTGAAAATCTCTGGAAGTCGGCTTCCGACGCTGCAAAACCCGTCGAACGCCGACTGCGATACGTGTGGAGCCTGCATGTGCTGGGTGGTCTCACCGAAGAACGAGTCCGCACTCTGCTGCACGACAAAGAAGCCTATGTCCGCGCCTGGACGATTCAACTTGAGCTGGAAGATCAGAAAATCTCCGACGATGTCCTGAAGCAGTTGCAGGAACTTGCCGCGAGCGATCCGTCCGCTGTCGTCCGACTGTACCTGACCTCCGCGCTGCAACGCCTTCCCAACGCTCAACGCTGGGGCATTGCTTCGGCGCTGGCCATGCACGGGAAGGACGCTGAGGACCACAATCTGCCGCTGATGGTGTGGTACGGTGTCGAACCACTGGTTGCAGAAAATCCGAAGCAGGCGCTTGAGCTTGCTCTGAAAACAAAAATCCCGACTCTGCGGCGGTTCATTCTGCGTCGTGCGGCGGGTCAGAATGACACTCTGCCCGCCGTCGTCGCCGCGCTGGGAGGGAACAAGGATGTTGAGCTGCAGCGGCTGATCATGGACGAAATGATGGCATCGTTTGAAGGCCGCGTCGCCATCCCCATGCCGGAAGCATGGAAAGCGACGTACGAAGCGCTGATCAGGAGTGACGAACAGGACGTGCGTGATCGAGCGAACCAACTGGCCGTCCTGTTTGGCGATCAGCGAGTCTTCGGACCGATGCGCGCGCTGTTGGCCGATCCGAAACAAGAGATTGCTCGCCGTCGGCAGGCGTTGGATGTACTGGTCAAGGGCCAGGACAAAGACACAGCCGACGTGCTGCTGAGCGATGCCGTGCTCACAAACGCGGACCTGCAGTCCGCTGCCGTGAAAGCACTCGCGACACTCGGCAACGACAAGACACCAGCCACGCTGCTGGGCCAATACAAGAAACTCAGCAACGAAGTCCGCGCGGATGCCATCAGTACGCTGGTTTCACGACCGACATGGACAAAGCTGCTCCTGACAAACATCGGGAATGGTGCGGTGCCGAGCGGTGATCTGCATGCCTACCATGTGCGGCAGATTCTGTCGTTCAACAACAAAGAACTCAACGATCTGTTGAAAGCTCACTGGGGTGAGATTCGTGAAACGTCTGCCGATCGCAAAGCACAGGTGGCCGCGTGGAAGAAGGAGTTGACTCCGAAATTACTCGCGAAAGCCAATGCCGGCAACGGTCGCCGGATCTTCCTGAAGACCTGCCAGAACTGTCATCTGCTGTTCGGTACCGGTGGCCAGATCGGACCTGACATCACGGGTTCCAATCGAGCCAATCTCGATTACATCCTTGAAAACATGCTCGACCCCAGCGCGGTTGTGGGACGCGATTATCAGATGACCGTCGTCGCATTGAAAGATGGCCGCGCGATCAGTGGATTGCTCAAACAGGAATCCGACAGCGCGCTGACAATTCAGACGATCAACGACAAAGTGGTTGTGCCGAAGTCGGAGATCGAAGAACGCAGCTTGTCGAGCGTCTCGATGATGCCGGAACGTCAGCTTGATCCGATGACGAAAGAAGAAGTGCGTGATCTGATCGCGTACCTGGGCAGTCCGAATCAGGTGGTGCTGGCAGGCCCGGCATCTCCGATCGATGCGAAATCGGGCAAAGTTCCCGGCGCGATTGAAGGGGAGTTCATGAAGATCGTGGAGAAGACCGGCGGGACAGCCGTTGGCCAGAACATGGGAGGCTTTAAAGCAGATCGCTGGAGCGGCACTGATCATCTCTGGTGGACCGGTGCGAAACCCGGCGACAAACTGGCTCTCGAAATTCCTGTTGAGCAGGACGGAATCTACGACGTCGATATCGTTTTCACACGAGCCCGCGACTACGGCATCGTGAAACTGGCAATCGATGACACAGTTCTGGACGCGGGACTGGATCTTTACAACGGCACCGAAGTCATCACGACCGGCGTGCTGACGTATCCCGGCGTTTCATTGAAAAAGGGCAGCCATCGACTCAATCTGGAAATCACAGGAGCCAACCCGAACGCGGTGAAGGGCTTTATGGTGG
>JAYTAK010000079.1:0-26004 GCA_043737515.1 Candidatus Kuenenia sp.
GCGCGATTCCAAAATGCGGCAGCTCCTGGCGCAGCGGCAGGTCTTTGAATGGGGCGCGAGTGCGGCAGGGCCGACTCCCGATTATCGAGTCCACTTTCATAGAACGCAAACAGCCCTGCGGTGAGACACCGCAGGGCTGCTGTTTTCGCATTGGAATACTATGCCATGAAGGCTTTCCCGCACGGCTTCAGGCAACGTGCGCCAGATCGCCATTCGTTTGCGGTGGATCAGAACCCAGGAATCTCGAACGCCCGGCGTTCGGCGATCCGGCGAAGTTTTTCCAAAGTGCGCACTTCGATCTGCCGCACCCGCTCTTTCGTGACGCCCAGGCGGCTACCCACTTGCTCGAGAGTTTCCGGCTCTTCGCCTTCGCTCAAGCCAAATCGGCAGGCGATCACTTTCTGTTCACGCCCGTCGAGTTCCTGCATCATTTCGCGGATCACTTCTCGCTGGGTCTTGTTCATGTGCTCATCAATGAAGAATGAGCCCCTCTGCTCCGACGACTGCGCGAATACTTCGTCGTTGCCTGTTCGGAACCGGTCCAGCCGCTGATGTTCCGCCGGCACGGATCTAGCGAAATTCTTCAGAATGGCCCATGAAGCGTATGTCGAGAATTTGAAACCTCGAGCATAGTCGAATTTCTCAACCGCGCGGATCAATGAGATATTGCCGTCGCTCACGAGTTCGAAGAAACCCGCATTCGCCTTGAGATACCGCTTGGCGATCGAGACCACCAAACGCAGGTTGGATCGAATCAGGAGGTTTTTGATGTCGGTGATGTCGGTCAGCAATGTTTCAAGCTTTGAAACCATGCGCGCGGACGGTTTCTTTGTGTCCAGCTCATTTCGCAGCTCCGAAAACTGAAACTTGCGGAAATTCATCCGCCGAAAATAATACTGTTCCTGCGCTTTTGACAGCAGCGGCACTCTGTACAGTTCGCCAAGATATGCAGGGAGACCATTCGGAATGCGCTGAGTGGTCGAATCATCCACTTCCGGTGCTGGGCCGCAGATCAGGGCTTCTGCATTTCGCTTTCGGAATTCATCACTGTCAATATACTCAACATTCGCTTCCGTCAGTCGCTTTACCCGGGCGTCCATCATGGCACCATGCACCGCCGTTTTGCTCATCGAAAACGATTTTGCCAGACACGCAACGCTTTCACCAAGCAATGAACGCTCAAGCAGAGATTCGTTTCGTTCTGCATCAGAATTCCAGACACGGAACGTCCCGCCGACCAAATGCTGCGGTCCCTCAGCCCCACTGCCATGCTGTGGCATCCCCGACAAACCGGACTGTGCTGCAGCGTTTCGGTAAGTCTTGCTTTCACAGTCAATCAGATTTCTTGTGCTACTAACCATGACTAGCTCCCTTAATATCGCCGAAACCGGCGAATCTCATTCTTCACTCGTTGCACCACGATCCTGATGCCTCAATTTGCTGAACAACCTGCCTGTATGCGCTGGCAACCGGATCGACAAGAACTTATCCGCAAATGCCGGGCCATTCCCGGAAAGAACGGGGTAGTCAAGCCGTTTCAAGCCCTCAGCCCCATTACCAACACCGCTTAACACGTCTTCTCCAGCAGAATTCGCATGTGTTCGCACGGTATTGCCAGAATTGCAGCCAGACCGCATGAGTCCCGACCGCGCCGGATACGAATACTGATCAAAAGAACACATTCATAAATGCCGTGCGTCTGGCGATGCACCGCAGATTTTGCCGATTTCTCCAGCACACTTTGTAAATACGTAAATAAGAGACGCAGAGATTACAAAAATGTTCGGTGAATCTGCTTGACTGACGCTTCGACACCGAAAAGCGAGTATTACCTCGGCTGTTTCACGGATTGACCGGGCGGAGGCCTTGGGTTCGTCATCATACCGATCTCGCCTAGATCAACCTGACTCGCCGAACCACGCGACTTCGTCAAATGCGACAGTGTCCGATGAGCAGGAAAGCAGTCCGGTCGAAAACCGATCAACACCTTGTTGTACCGGCAAGCTGACGCATGCCGCTCGCCAATTCTCTCACTCATGACCGCGTGGAGGTTACACGGCGGCAATGGCAAAGACACACAGGATGCCGATCCAGACGATGCCCAGCACATGCCAGCACCAACTGGCGAACGTCACGCCCCAGTAGTATTCGTGGTCGTAACGATCGGCAAAGGCTGAGAGCGTCACCCACAACAGAATCGACTGCGCCACGACAAAGTGCATCGCGTGAATCGCCGCGAACATGATGACCATGCTGTGGATGCTGGTCTGCATTTCGAGTTGAGGAGAAATGGATTTAATGAGTGCCCACATGCCGTAGGACTGAACCGACACAAACAGCACTGCGGCGCCCAATGCCGCGAGCAGGGACGTGCGGAATCGGTGCTGGCGTTCCAGGCGTACGTTGGCCTGCGCGTTGTGCAGACACCAACTGCCGATCGCCAGAAACAGCGTTCCAAATTGAAAGGCGGTCGGCAGTTCAAGCCTTTCTGTCGGCTCCGGATGCCGGAAGATCCATCCCAGCGAAAAGCCCAGCAGCAGGATCACGCCTCCCTGAAGCACCGTCGCAAGGAAAAATCGTCGCGCCAGCGACGCGCGAGCCAGGTCCCATCGATTGGCCATGAATCGTCGTAAACTCCTGAAAAATGCGTGGACAGATAATCATCCTCGGACGGCAACATGTTTTATGGCAGCACGCATGACGTTCAGGAATGGCTGCGATGCCGTTGAACGCTTGCCTATTCGCTGCGGGAGGTAACAATAACGTCGAAGATCGACGATGTAACGGCATCGGGTGAGGAAAACGGGCATCCGTCTTTCGTATCGTGTTCCGGTGGCCGATCATCCTGGCAGGCTTTCTCAAGGGAAAAACGAATGACAAGATTCTGGCACGCTCTGGTTCTGGGAATGGTTTGTGTAACAGGGACAACTTCAATGGCAGCAGACTCCATCCATGAATTCAAGTTGAAAAACATTGAAGGCAAGGAAGTGGATCTGTCAGAGTATAAAGGTAAGGTGCTGCTGATCGTGAACGTCGCCAGCAAATGCGGCAAGACGCCTCAGTATGAACCACTACAGGCAATGTATGAAAAATACGGCGAGAAAGGGTTGGTTGTCATTGGTGTGCCGTGCAATCAGTTCGGCGGTCAGGAACCGGGAACTGAAAAAGACATCCAGCAGTTCTGCACCGAGAAATACAAAGTCACTTTTCCCATGATGAGCAAAGTGGACGTCAACGGCAAAGACGAGGCTCCGTTGTATAAGTTTCTGAAGGCACATGCAGAAAGCAAGGATGACGTGAAATGGAACTTCGAAAAATTCGTCGTCAGCAAGGAAGGCAAAGTCGTCAGCCGATTCAAGACTCCTGTCGAACCGGACGCCGATGAAGTCGTCAGCGTCATCGAATCAGAACTGAAGAAGTAGACGACGATGAAACAGTCGATTGGATAACACCGGGTCACAGCGTAATCCTGCGACCTGCGGATCAACCTGAACGCCAGCGAGCTGCATTGCCTCGCTGGCGTTTCTTTGTTTGATGTTCCGTCCGGGATTCCGTAGATTGGACATTTATGTCCGAGGCGCTCGCCAGACAAGGGTCAATTGCTGGAAAACGTTCGATGCACAAGAGTCTTCGCTTTAAAATCATTTCAAGGCCATGCGACGGACATGAATGTCCATCCTACAGATGGTTCATCGTCCGGCAATGCTGCAGGGAATATGTTCAATGACCAGCCCACGATTCTGGATTGCCGCGTCACTGATCACACTGGCGTCCGTCACAATAATCGTCGTCGCCGTGACGAGCCTGCCAACTGACAGTCCTGCATGGTGGGGGCTGATGTCCGCAGCGGCGATCGGTCCGGGCTGCCTGATCTGGCTTTGGCTGCGGCAGCATGATCACGATCCGGAGGTGGTGGCATTACGGGCAAAGCTGACGATAGAGCAGAATCGAAGACTCGAACAGCAAAAAGAGTTTGATCGCATCCGACAGGTTTTGCAGGCTGAACTGGAATTCCGCGAGGAACGACTGTCGGAACGAGAACGCGATCTGGCGTCGCGGTTTGCGAGGTTCCACGAATTCCTCGAATACCCCGTGGAAAATGTGCATGCCGAAAAGTCGTCGGGACAGCTTCAGAAACTGAGCGAACAGGATCGCAGCGTTCGGCAACTTCTGGAAGCGGAAGCCGAGCGCGTCTACGAAAAAATTCGCCGCAACGGTTACACGGTCGATCACAAGATGGATGTGAATGCGATCCGCGATGAAACCCTGCAACTCATTCAGCGCGTGGCGAAAATCTACAATCCCAAGAGCCAGAATCCATTGCTGGAAACCAGCTTCGATCAACTGGCTCGTGCCGCCAGTCGCATCTGCCTGCATGTACTTGTGCTGCTTGAACAGCTTCCCGTCAGCGTGCAGCATTACAACGCCAACAAGATGTACGGCTATCTTCAAAAAGCAATTGCCAGCTACGGTGTCTATCAGAAGGCCTCGCCGTGGTTCACCTATCTTTCACGCGGACTGTATGCCGGTCGATTGCTCTCCGCCACAAACCCCGCGACGCTCGGCGCGTGGTGGCTGGCCTCAGAACTTGGTAAGCGCGGAGCCCAGAAGGTGATCGAAAATGTGGTTGACCGGCAGGCGATTGCCACGCTGCATGATCTGGTCACTGTCATCGGGGTGGAAGTCGCCGGAATCTATGGCACCGGATTTCGGCAGCGCGATGCAGGCTGGATTCTGGGCGCAGAACTCGCAGAATTGATTCAATGTTTTCCCATGTCCGGAGAGAGTCTGCGTCACGGCTTGCGACAGATTACCGCGTTGCCTCTGCGCAGTGAATATGATCGAATCTATCTTTATCGCTGCATTGCGGATCACCGATCCGTCGGACTGCAACTGGCAGACCCGGCGATGCTGAGCCGGGAAGAACGAGAGGTTGTCGCCAAACATCTCGAAAACTTCTTCACCAGTCATATTCATGGTGCGACCGAATCCAATCTGAAAAAATGGCGTGAAGGATTCGAACAGCGTTTCGATCTGCGACTGACGCTGGAAGGAATTCGAACGACAAAATCGGATTCGGAGACCAGCCAGTTGCAAACGGCATTGACGTCACTGGCAGAATTCCTGCAGTCCGTCGCCGGACTTTCGGTCAATGCCGCAATTCAGGCACTCGACGGGCTCAAAGTGCCGGCGCGAATTCCGGAATCCGAACGAGCGGCCACGATCACCGCAACATGTCGCACCGCAGCGAGTTCTTCCTTTGAGCCGCCGGCGCTGGAGCCCGGCGCTGAGATCATGAACGATTTTCTTCGCGATCTTGCCACCTGCTGCACCGTCTCTGACCGACCCATCGACCATGTTGAACAGCTTGCCAGTGAAGTCGGCCGATACTTTCGCCGTCCGGCTCAGGACATGCAGAATTCCCTTGAAGCCGCATGGCGAACCCAGGCGAAACGACATTCTTCAAATCTGCCGATCTGCGACCATCTGCATGACGGCGTCGCTCGGGCCTTCTTTGAACTGCGACAGGAAGGCGAAATCCTGGCGTTCTGCTACGGAGACCTCAGCCGCATGATTGGCGAATCCGAGGAGCCTGTGCCCAACTCGTGGCTGCTTGGACTGGAACGATCGGACCATTCGCATCGACGCACGATCGTGCTGGAAACAGGTCGCGAACCACGAATTCTTTGGGAATCCGCCAGTCCGCTCAAGACCTCCCGAACACGAGGAATGTTTCTGGATGATGCCGCGATCGCCGGCGGTCAGTGGCTGGACTCCAAGATGGCGGATGGACCGAAGGGAGATCTGGTCGTCTCCGGCAGTCTGCGTGGCGGGCGTTTTCGCACATATTTCAAGGATCTGCTGGCCTTTTCGGAGCCGCTGCCTGGTTGAGGCAATTTGCCGGAACGGATTGGACGCAGCCCAAAGGCAGCCGTTTTACTGCTGGTTCCCGGCCCCCGCTTCTGAACACCAAAGATTCCCGCACCTGAAAATCCGGAATCATCAATCCAACTTACCGAGCCCGCGAGTCGATAACGTGAGAACGTGATCTGGCCGCCGCGAGGCTGTAAGTTGTTTTTTGACAAGCCTTTATCGGCAATCTTTGCCGATCCGTTCGTCTTGACAATGCCCCCGCAGAAGCCTTACCTTCCGACCACAACTCGGGCTGAGCCTGAGTCGTTGAACTACAGCAGCGAATGGAGTCGCTTCATGTCCCCCAGTCAGTCACACACTCATTCTGCGGAATCGACTCAGCCGGTTCCCTTCATCGATCTGGTCGCCCAGTACCAGACGATTCGAAGTGAAGTCCGCGAAGCTGTCGATCGCTGCTTCGAAATGCAGCACTTCATTCTGGGTGACGAAGTCGCCCTGTTGGAACAGGAAATTGCTGCCTACTGTGATTCAAGATATGCCATCGGCTGCGCGTCCGGGACTGACGCGCTCATCCTCGCGCTGCTGGCAGTTGGTGTGAAACCAGGCGACGAAGTCATTACCAGCCCGTTCACTTTCTTTGCATCCGCCGGAGCCATCCATCGCGTCGGCGCGATTCCGGTGCTGGTAGATATTGAACCAGACAGCTTCAACATCTGCCCTGAACAGGTTGAGCGGGCGATCACGTCGAAAACCACCGCCATCATGCCCGTTCACATTTTCGGACAGTGTGCCGAAATGGAAACTCTGTGGCGTTTGTCGGCTGCTCACGGTATTCCAATCATTGAGGATGCCGCCCAGGCGATCGGCGCTGAATACCAGGGTCGCCGCGCCGGCGTACTGGGTTCCGTCGGATGTTTCAGCTTCTTCCCGACCAAGAACCTGGGCGGTGCTGGCGATGGCGGCATCATGACGACCGACAATCCTGAAATTGCTGAACGACTGAAACGCCTCCGAGTCCACGGTGACAAAGGCGGATACAACCACGTCGAAGTGGGTTTCAACAGCCGTCTGGATGCGTTGCAGGCCGCAGTGCTGCGCGTAAAATTGCGTCATCTGGATTCCTGGACGGCAGGACGAGCCCGCAATGCCGCACGATACGAGGAACTGATTTCGGCCAGCGGACTGACGGAAACGATTACGCTGCCAACCGTGCTGCCGGATCGTCGCCACGTTTTCAACCAGTTCACCACCCGCATCACAGGCGGGCGCCGGGCGGAAGTGATCAAGTCGCTGAAGGAGCAACAGATCGGGTGCGCGGTGTACTACCCGATCCCACTGCATCTGCAGGAATGCTTTGCATACCTTGGCTATCAGCGGGGAGATCTGCCGGAAGCGGAACGTGCATCTGAGGAAGTGCTGTCGCTTCCGATCTACACTGAACTGCCAGCCGCCCATCTGAATCGAATTGTCGAAGGGCTGCGAAACGCCCTCGGACGCCAGTCCACAATCGCATTCCCGACCGCAGTACCGGTCCCACAGCGTCGCGCCGCCTGAATTATTCTCAGGATCGAACCAGTCTGGCCTCTTTGTGTCTGTTGGTAATGTCTCGTCGTTGACACAGCCGACAGATCACCATAGCATCCGCCCCGGAGAGATGGCAGAGCGGCCGATCGCACCGGTCTTGAAAACCGGAGTACCCGCAAGGGTACCCAGGGTTCGAATCCCTGTCTCTCCGCTTACGAAGCCTTGATTTTCCCGTGTTTTCTGCGGGATCATCAAGGCTTTTTTCATTGGTGTCAGCCGCGACGTCGAACGGTGACGCGAAAGTCTCCAGCGGTTGGCTGCGTGACGATTTTATTCCGCGCGGCCAGGACTGAGGGACGTGTTATTAAGTGAGCCGCAAAGCGCCTGCGGGCTGTTGACTTAAGGTGGGATAAGCTTCCAGCTTGTCAAGTTTTCCCAAAAGCATTGAGTTTTCATTCCGCGATGGCGAAGCTGGAAGTGCTGTACTCAAGCCGAGTGGCAGCAGAATCTGGTCGGCAAGGTACTCGCCAACCGGTGGCCAGTTCCGTTACATTCTCTGACTGGATCTCTGCGTAGACAATGTTGCCCGGACCGGCGGACGGAACAGGGTCGATGGTGACAAGCGCAGGAGGCAAGATCAAACAGACAGCCGTCCTTCCGCAACCGCCTGAAGACGACGACTCCCAGATCTGTCAGCGGTTTCAATACGGGCCGTCCCGCATAATCGCCATCGGTCACAATCCAGATTTTGTACTCCGGCAGCAGCAAACCATGCAGCGGCCACTCGCCGGTCATCGGCCAGCATCATCCCGGCCATGATGATCGAAAGGCGGAACGCCATGCGCGCATGCCAGCCATCGACATGACCAGACCGGCCATCTTTCCGGTGAGCGGCACCTTCGCCTAAAGTGCAGTCCAATCACAAACAGGTGTCGTTACCCCTCAGGTATTTCTGAAAGACTCTTTGTCGGCAGAAATGCGCCTCCATAAGTCAGAGGCGGTTTGCCAGATGACTCTTGAAGCGTTTCGCGTCCCTGCAGATCGGAAGTCACCACGATTCCGCTGGTTCCTTCTGGAAGCCGATCTACTCGTGCCACATGCACAGGCAGCAAATCTTCGTAGAACTGCCCGGGGGCCTCTGCCTGCATTCAGGAAACGAATTTCGCAGATCGGGGTTGACTGGAATTCGACAATTTTCATTCAAGCCTCAACCACGAATTGACAAAAACTCGCGAATTGCGTTTGGACCGACGTCCGTGTAGATCGTACTTCTGTTTCATTCCCGCGGACCGCTTTCGTTCATCTGAGCCTCGATCTTCCGGCCAACCTCGTGAATCTTTTTGAGCTTGCGTTCGACTTTGGCCAGACTGAAACCGAGTGTCTTCGAGATTTCGCGGGCCTTGAAACTCTGAAGGTGCAGGATGGCCACCTGACGAGTGTCTTCATCGACAGACTTCAGAAGCTGTTCCGTCTGTTCGGTGAGTATGTCTCCTACGCGAACCCACGGCTCTCGATCGGCCACACCTTGAATTCCCGGGTTCGAGGAATCCGAGTCCGTGCCGAACGCCGACTCGCCCAGAACTTTCCCACCACCTTCCTTTGCCGTGTGGTAGTGAATGTTCAGGTTGATGACCTTTCTTGCGGTGATTGTGGCCAACAGCGCCCACAGGTGTTCGCGGTCATGCAATTCAGGCGCACACCCTTCCTGAATCACTCGAAAGCACGATTTGAAAGCCAACTGGGCGACGTCCTCCCCATCCACGATCCTCCGCAGCTTTGCTGCGATCTTCTTGTTCGCCAACGCAACGATCCGAGTATTGAAGTACTTCCAAACTCGTTCGATGGCCTCAGGATCACCCTCACGAAGGAGGGGAAGAAAAATGGAAAGTGATTCGTCAGACATGGAGTTTCCGATCGTTTGGTGGAGACAATGAAGTGCAAGGCACTTTCCTGCACATTTGTTAACGTAATCACTTTGGAAGCGATTGAGCATCAGGCTCCACCGGAGCTAACTCATTGGTGCCGTTTTGCACAGCGGTCAGCTCACGGAGCTTTCGGATGGCTTCGTTTCGGGACTCTGCGAGGCTCTTCTGGAGAGCTTCGTCAGCAGTCTCTTCTTTCAGCGTTCGATCCACCATCTCGATGACACCGGAAAAATGCTTTTCGGCTATCAGGATCTTCAAACGGCTTTGCAGAATGAGAGCTTTTTCGTCAGGAATCTTCTGCTCAGCGAGTTCCACGAACTTCATGGCAAGCTCAGTATCGCCGCCCTCCAGGCAAGTCATGACCGCGTAGTTCAGTCGGTCGCGGTGAAGCCTGGGCCCGAACTGGAGCCACTTTCGGAATGCGTCTAAAGACTTTCCCAGAAATGCCTGATCCTTCGTTTCGACAAGTCGCATCCTGTAGACCATCGCCATCGCGTACTGAGATTCTGTGCGAAAGTAGGGAATGATCGATGGCCGCACAATGCACTCCTCCAGTTCCTGTTGAGCCATCGGAGTGTCGTCACCGACAATGCCTGGAATGGCCCGCGCGAACGAAAAGAACGCATCTCCCTTGATGGGCGATGAGTTCTCCAAATCGGACATCAATGACACAAACGGCTTCGTGTTGCCGAACGCGACAGCACCAATCGCGATCGCAATTCGTGGAGCGGCGGCCGCCAAGGCAGACACTGCATCCTGACCAGTCGGCTCAGAACCGGTTCCCAGCGTCAGGCGGCGGAGTGGGTCGCTTACAGCAGGAGATGCACTCTCTGCTCTGAATCCGAATTCGGCAAATTTCATTGCTTTCTTAATGAACTCCAGATCGATCGCACGACCAGTGTCCCAGCCATCCAGCAGGTGAGGTAGGTGTCGGACACTCTCGAGCACACTCGACAGCAGCGCGTTATCCGATTCGCTCAACCTGAGGCTCAGGACCTTTTGGCGTTGTTCGAATTCGACAGCGTCGTCAGCAAATGCCGCAGCAAAAGCAGGAGCAATATCGAAGAAAAGATCGTCGGGGTAGACCAGCTTTCCATCACGACAGAGGTCGTAAACAGCTTTGCTGGTGCCCGTCATAACAGCATCGACAATCAGTTGCTGGCGGGCGTCTCGATGACGAGGATTTATTTGCAGCGTCTGTTCCAGAAAAGACATCCGCGGCGTCCGCTCCGAGGCCTGCATGGCCTGCAGGAAGAGCACGTCGGAGGCTGACAGTTCAGTTGTGTCTGCCATCAATTTCGCCAGCAAGTCACTTCGTTCGGCTTCGGCTTCGGAATCCACCAGTTGTCGAATCCAAAGCTGCTTCTGCTGAGCTGCCGACACCGGCCTGATCGAAGTGAGGATCTCGCGAGCCTCTGCGAATTCCTGAATCGATCGCAGCAGATCAAACTTTGTCAGCAGCAACTGACAGCGACCTTCTTCATCTATGAACTCAAGTCCAAGGGCAGCATCGATCGACTGCAAACGCGATTTCGCAGGATCACCGAAGTCTTCTGCCAAACACAATTCTGAAAGAGTTTGATCTCGCTTTGCCGCGCGCTCTCCTGCTTCTGCAGCCTCTTTCTCTCCCTGAAGAGCCCGTTTTTCCGCTTCATTCGCCTGCCACCACAGATACGAGGTGGGCAGAAACACCGTGGCCAGCAAGGCCAGAAGTGTGGCCACAATCGTCTTTGGCTGTCGCCAGACGAACTTGCGGAATCGATACAGCAACGATGGCGGCCCGGCAGTCACTGGTTCGAGATTCAGATACCTCTCCACATCAGCGGCCAATTCCGCTGGCGTCTGGTAACGGCGATCGCGGCTCTTCTCCAGGGCCTTCAGAGCAATCCAGTCCAGGTCTGATCTCAGTTGTGACGCGGCCGGGTAACCGGCATTTCTGGGCGGCTCACCATCCTTGATCACGGTTGCAGTGGAACTGACGCGATCACTTGGGCGGGGCGTCTCGTGAGTCTGGATGGCGTCCAGCATGGCCCTCATGGCCAGAGTCTGCATGACGCATCGTTCGATCGGAGTGGTGCCTGTCAGCATTTCGTACAGCAAGGCCCCCAGGGAATAGACATCACTGCGAGTGTCAATATCGCGTGAATTCTGCATCGCCTGTTCGGGGCTCATATAGGCCAGAGTGCCCACTACGGCGCCGAAGTCGGTGAACAGAGTCTTGTCGGTCAGCCAGACTTCTTCATCAAAGGCCTTGGCAAGGCCGAAGTCGATGACCTTGACGACTGGGCCATTCTCTGTCTGTGCGACCAGAATGTTAGAAGGCTTAATATCCCGATGGATGATGCTCTTCAGGTGAGCATGCTGAATCGCTCGACATGTCTGGATAAAAAGACCGAGCCGAGCCGGCAGATCGAGGCAATGTTCGTCGCAGTGTTCGGTGATGGCCTGACCGTCAATCAATTCCATAACGAGAAACGGTTCGCCATCGTCACTCAGTCCCGCATCCAGAACTTTCGCGATGTTCGGATGATCCATCATCGCCAGTGCCTGACGTTCCGCCTCAAACCGCGGAATCATGGCCTCGGAATCCAGGTTGCGGCGAATGATCTTTACGGCGACCGTGCGCCGGATCGGATGCATCTGTTCCGCACGAAAGACGGTTCCCATCCCGCCCGCCCCGAGGCGGCGAATGAGCCGGTATGGACCAATGCAGCCGAGATCTTCGCCATCGCTCTCGGTGGAGGTCGAGCCGCCTTCGCTCCTGCGAGAACCCGCTGGAAGCCCTTCCGGAATGACCGTTTCCGCGACAGACTCCATTTTCAGACGTCGCTGAAACTCCACGTTTGCATTTTCCAAAACGGCCTGCTGCTCAGGAAACCGAGTTTTGTAATCATCAACACTCACGACCTCCCCGGCTGCAGATCGAAGTTCCAGTTCAATCTCCAGCAGCGCCTGCAACAATGGTTCCCGGTTCTCGGGAGCTGCACGTGCCAGAAATTCTTCGATCGTCGGTTTGCGATCCGACCGCCAAGCAGCCTCAAATTGATCGCAGAAATCATCATTTTCGTCGCTTGTATTCATAATGACAGCCTGAATGATGTACGAGTGAAGCCGACGTGGATCACGGGAGTTGCTTCACATAATTCTGAAGCTTGCGGATGGCTTCGTCGCGGAACTCTTCGCGGATTTTCCGAAGTGATTCGTCATCATCAGCTCCCTCCGTCAGCGTTCGATCGACAAGCTCAATGACACCGGGAAAATGCTTTTCGGCCATCAGGATCTTCAAACGGCTTTGCAGAATGAGGGCTTTTTCTTCCGGAATCTTCTGTTCAGCGAGTTCCACGAACTTCATGGCAAGCTGCGTGTCGCCGCCTTGCAGGCAGATGATGACTGCGTAGTTCAGCCGGTCGCGATGAAGCCGAGGCCCAAGCTGAAGCCACATTCGGAATGCATCCACAGACTTTCCCAGAAACGCCTGATCTTTTGTTTCCAGAAGCCTCATTTTATAGACCAGTGCCAGCGCGTAATGGGCTTCCATACGAAAGTAGCGAATGATCGATGGACGAACAACGCATTCCTCAAGTTCCTGTTGCGCCATCGAGGTGTCGTCACCGGCAATGCTGGGAATCGCCCGTAAGAACGAAAAGAGCGCATCTCCCTTGATGGGTGACGACTCCTCTGCGTCCGACATCAACGACACGAAGGGCTTCGTGTTGCCAAACGCGACGGCTCCAATGGCGATCGCGATTCGTGGTGCGGCAGCCGCAAGGGCAGACACTGCCCCGCGATCAGTCTGCGCGGATCCCGTTCCCATCGTCAGGCGGTCCACCGATTCCTTGAGAACGGGTGATGCTCCTTCGAGCGAAAGACTGAAACTGGCGAATCGGCCAAAGTCCTTCAGAAACGTCATGTCTATTCCGCGTCCGGTATCCCAACCAATGGACATTTCTGAAAACCGTTGACACTCTTCGACGACGCTTGACAAAATCGCACTGTCAGAGTCGCCGAGTCGCTCGTTGAGGAACTCTCGTGAATGCTGATACTCATCGGCATCCCCTGCATATGCAGCTGCAATCGCAGATGCGATTGGAAAAAACAGATCGTCCGGGAAGAGTTGCCTTCCGAGAGAGCAAAATTCATACACATCTGAAGTTTCTCCCTCGAGCAACAATGCCGCCACCAATTCTTGGCGCGCAGCTCGATGTTTTGGAGATTCCGCTAATGTTCGCTTCAGTTGTTCGATCTTCTCACGCCGATTTGAAGCCTGAAATGCTTTGATGAAGTTGAGATCGGCGGTCGATAAACCCTGCGTATCCACTAGAAGGCATTCGAGAGCCGCAGATCGCTGCTCTTCAGTTTCCGGATCTTCAATTTGCCGTAGCCAAATGACTTTCTGCTGCGCCTCTGATGACGGCTTTATCGTGCTGAGCAGTGCGCGTGCCTCGGCAAGCCTCAGTAGTGAACGCAACAGATTTACCTTGATTAGCAGAAGCTCATTTCTCGCTTCACCATTCGAGTCTTCAATTTCTAATGCAGCGTTGACCGCACTCAATCTAAGTTCTGCCGAGTCTGAAAAATTCGCTGCAGAAGTAAGTCGTGAAATCGTCAATTTACGATCCGACGCCGATTTCTCCGCCTCGGCGAGGTTTATTTCCGCTTTAAGCCGCGCTGTACTCGCGGTTGTTATGACCTTGCCCGCAATCGCTGTAGCGCACACGACCACAAAGCCGACGGCAGCAATGGCAACGGCAACCGCTGTATGTTTCCGAATCCACCGGCGCGACCTGCCAGTCCATCCTTCACGCATTGCTTCCACAGGTTCATCAGCAAGAAACCGTTCAACTTCGTCCGCCAGATGCCGTGGCGTTACATACCGGTCCGACGGTTCAAAGGACATCGCTCTTGAGCAAACTGCATCAAGCGGAGTCGGCACTCCAGCACTCAGTGACCTTGCCCGCACAACCTTTCCGGCTCGCACCATTTGCAGAATCTCGTCTGTCGGCAGTTGCGGAAATGGGGGCAAGCCGGTCAACAAATGGAACAGTGTGGCCCCAAGGCTGTAAACATCGCTGGCGGGGCTCAGTTTGTCCAATTGGCCGGAAGCCTGTTCGGGCGGCATATAAGCGGGTGTGCCAAGGGCATTTCCAGCAAGTGTCGGTGTTGCACCACTTCCGGACGAGGGCTTCAGGGAGTGTTCGTCCGCTGCTAACGCGGATTCTGCTCTGGCCTGAATCCTTGCGAGCCCCCAATCGACAACCAAAGTCTCTCCGTATTTTCCGAGCATGATGTTTCCGGGCTTGAGGTCTCGATGCAGCACTCCTCGGGAATGTGCATAGCTGATGGCCTGGCAGACATCGATGAAGCGACCCAGGAGCTTGCGGAAGTCAAGGCTGTCGTAGTTTGGTGCCGTCTGTTCCTTTACGTCTGTTCCGGGCTGCTCTTCCAGGTTACTATCGGCTGTCAGCTCTCCACCTGCGGCTTTGCCATGGAACTGATCAATCGCCTCTTTGAGGCTCTGCCCCCTGATGAATCGCATCGCGTAAAACGGGCGACCGTCGGCGTAGTGGCCGAGTCCGTAAACAGGCACGATGCCAGGATGTTCCAGGCCGCCGGTGATTTCGGCTTCGAGCAGAAATCGGGCTCGTGCTTCCACGTGATGAGCGTACTCGGGGCGAATCTGCTTGAGGGCCACCTCACGATTCAACTCGGCGTCCGTCGCTCGGTACACCTCACCAAGTCCGCCGCCCGCATGGAACTCCGTGGCCGTGTACCGTAAAACCGCTCCTGTGTTGGTGCTCTCAGGTTGGGCTGAGGATTGGCTCAAAGTGGACGGTACAACGGTCGGGGCAAGGTGTCCGAGACTTTGCTGGACATCAGAATCGTCGATGTTTCGCTTCAGACTGACAGCGATGCCAGACACGGAACTCAAAGCACTGAGGGCATAACCAGCGTTGTCCTGATGCAATCGGATCTGAGCTTCCACCATGGGCTCCAGCAAGTCACGCTGCGATGGCGTGATGGCTCCGGCATGAACCAGAACCTCGCTGAGCGGTTGTGTCTTGTTGAAGGTCCATTGCTTGAGTCCGTCAAGGAGCTGTTTCTCGGTGATCACTCCAGCCTGCCACGCCTGTACGCCAAACAGCAGATTTCGATCCGCGGATGGCCGTTCTGCAGCGAGTTTTGACTTTGCTGCTTTCTGCTGCGACGGCAGCCCGGATGCCAGTCGTTCCTGTGTCGCCCGCATGGCATCAGCAACAGTCGAACCGGAGTTTGGGAATCGAGCTTGATAACCAGCCAGATCTGGCGACTGCCCATTGTGCAGCAGCAACTCGAACTCAATCTCCAAAAGGGCCTTGAGCAACGGCCGACGTTCGTCCGGAGCGACTGCGGTCAAACAATCTTCAATGCGGGCCGCGTTGTTGGCCTGCCATGCGGATTCAAAGGCATCGCAAATGGAATCAATCGACTGATATTCGCTCATTGTCGGCAGTCATTCGCAAAGACGACGAGAACACACTTTCGTGCAGGCAGAAATCCACCATATGCAACTTGATTTGGTGTAGCCTACCGTGAAGTCCGAGTCGCGAGCAATGAAGGGAACTCTCCTCTTAATGAGTAGACCCGATGAATCAACCACCTTGTCCCAGAAACCCCATCAGCATGCCGAGGCATTTTTTGCGTTACTCTGCCAACCCAGCGATGCGTTCTCATCGACAGACCGCAGTAAAAACGACGGCGGCATTATTTCAGAAAAGTTTCCGATTTGATGACGGTTTTTGCCCCGGGATCGTGATTGAAGGAAAAGACACACCTTCTGTTTCAACCTTCAACGGGCTGACGTCATGGGAATCTCAAGTCGCGACTATATGCGGGAGTCGGCTCCGGCTCGGGCAACTGTCCGACCGTCGCTTCCTCCACATTTGCAACGTGAAGCTGCGGAAATCGCGGCTCGGAATGCTCGGCGGAAGACGCGACGAACGCGAATCGGAGAGTTCTTCTCGGTTTTGTTCATCGGCCTCGGAATCCTTGTGGGAATTGTGCTGCTGATTGGAGTCCTGGCTGGCACTCAGTACTGGCTGCTTGAGCACAGCATAATGCCCGACGACTGGCGGATGATCGCGTTCTTCGCAGTGACATCCGTAGAAGTCTGCATCGTGGGCGGTTTCCTTGGCGCTGGCGACAACTTGTTTGGAAAACTGATCTCGTTCGCGGCCGGTTTGGCTCAGGCATTCCTGATAACAATGATTTTGTTGGCAGGTGCTCACCTGCTGGGCGTCGATTTTTCCGTGATTGAACATCACGAAATGACTCATGGCCGAGGGATCCCGGTGCTGGAGGGACTCGTCGAACAAACGCCCTGGTGGTATCTACTCCTGTGCGCCGTTGTTACTGGAGTCGCGTTCTATAAAGCACAGGAGGTGGATTCCGTTCAGTGGATCATGGGCACTTCACTGCCGTTCTTCGGTTCAGTGGCCTACCTGATCGGCAAGTTCGCTCTCGACACCGGCAACTGGGGGCGATGGTTTTAGGGCGAACGGCAGATTGAAAAGTACCCTTGGAGCCTGAGGCGCTAGCCGATTCAACGACAATAAATCGGCTAGCGCCTTGGGCTCAGGTTCATCAGGGCGAAAACACCAGGACTCATTAGACGCAGTTGAAAAGTCGTACCAGACTAAGAACAATGACGGGGCATTCCTGAGTCGCCCTGACAGGCTGACTGGGCGACATCGCCCTTTTTTTCACCCGCCAGATAGCAAGTTCTCACTACATCACGTTTTGACTTTCCAAACACGGGCGTTTTCAAAAAGTCACCTCAAAAACACGGCAAACAATTTTCCAGCTGGCTCGAATTTCGACACTTCTGGGGAAGTCGGGCTAGGTGGCGAGCCACTCGAAGGTCTGGTCAACCAGTTCCTGCATCGACTGGCAGCGGTGATTGCGCGTGATGGTCTCGTGCAGGTGCCAACAGATGCGTTCGACGGGATTCCTTTCCGAGGCGTACCAGCCAGTTCACAGGGGCCGCTCACCGCGGTAGCATCGTCTCAAACCACCCAAAGAATTAACCTTTTCTCGCTCGCAAGCGAATGAGATCTACAGCCAGTCATGCCAACCAAAGTCTTCCACTTGCCAAGTACCAGTGTCGCTGAACTTCGGACGGTTTCGGTGTTTCTGCCCGGAAACTTCGATGCGAAGAAAGTATGTCCCATCGTGTTTTGTGGCGATGGACAGGCGGTTGAAGCATTCTCGCAGCGAATCGAGCGAGAGATCGACGAAGGAAAATTGCCGCCCATCGTCATCGTCGGGGCTCATGCCTCGCAGCATCGGTGGCACGAATACACGCTTGGGGAGGATGATTCCAGATTTCGACGGCACGAACAGTTCTTCGTCGCAGAGCTTCCACAGTGGTTGCTGTCCGAGTTCGGAGTCAAGGCCGATCGGAACGGAACTGCTTTGTTCGGGTTTTCTCACGGAGCTGCATTCGCACTGACGATGGCGTCGCGGCATCGTGATTTGTTTGGCGTGGTGATTGCCTTCTCCATTGCAGAGACGTTTGAGGAATATCAAGTCACCGACCCGTCAAAGGAACTTAACCCAAAGTTCTACCTGTCCGCCGGGACTCGCGAAAAGCCCTTGCTGAAACGCACTCGTCTGTTTGCCAAACATCTCAGGCAATCCAACATCGAGTGCATCATCACAGAACGCCCCGCAGGCCATGACTTTGCCTTCTGGGACACCGAACTGCCGCTGGCATTGAAGTGGAGTTTCCAGAATCACTGAAGAACAGGTCGCAAAGTCCAATTCGCTCAGTTTACCAGGCACCTCCACCGCCAGTCGGCGAAAGTTGCGGCCGAAATCCGTAAGAGCCAGCAGTGCCCCAAAAGATGATCTCCGACCAGTGATCACCGCGATCACCGGGATTCAACAGGCCAGCTCCCCAGTTGACTCCCCAGAATGTGAATGCAGGGTTGTCTGCCGGGCGGCCGATGACCTCTAGCCATGCCCAGTTGATCAACTCCCACCCGGCCACTGTTACTGCAGGAACAGGCGATAACTGAAAGATCCCCAACGTATGATCGTGCCACCACAGCCCGAAAAGGTAGTGCTCCACCGCAACAGAGACAGCATCGTTGCCACGTTCGTTTCGAAGTGCTTCCGCCAATTGTTGCGCTTTTGCGGCGTTGCCACCGGCCTGCGTCAGAAGCTCCTTAATCAGCCGTTCGACGTCGCGATTGAATGTCGAAAGCTCCTGATTGGTATCCGACTTCTTGTCGGTCTCATCGGTTTTTGCGGAGAGCTTGACGGCTGCAGTCAGTGGTGTCTCATGATGAGCCGGGGATGTCACACCGTTTGTAACAACGACGTCACTATACTGCCCCTTCCACGTCTTTCTTTCCGGATCAGGAGTGAGAATCATTTTCTGCGTAATCGAGTGCAAATAATTGGTCGATTTCAGTTCGATCGCCCATGTGAACGTGAGACTGTTGCCATCAACGCTCCATACCATCGCTTGAGATACGTTGACTTGAACCATGGGAACTACTGAGCGAAGCGCATTGCGATACATGTCAATGACGGCTTCACTTCCGGCGACTGTTTTGTCCGCGTTCAGAGTCAGGGCAGGAAGACTGAAAGCCCCCTGCGGACCATTCGATGAGATTTCGACGACAGCACCTATTAGCCGCAATGAGTCGAGTTCGACAGCCTGAGCTGGAACAGGTTCGTCTGAGAATGATGATGGAGTGACGATCGCGATAAAGGCAAGCATAATTACGAAACGAGTCATGGTGCTAATTCCTTACAACATTCCAGGACACTGAAGAACTCGACCGGGTCCCAACGACACCGATCTTCAACATTCCGCCGAAAATCCCGTACTTCAATAGCCCAACGATGGCTATCCGGCTCAGAGCAGGTCTTGATACTTCATTACTTTGGGTGGAACGGTTTTCAGCCAGCTGATTCCGGCATCTGACGCCATGCCATCGCTGGCACTATTCAGTTGCATCCAATTGCGATTTCGCTTCCGCGTAGAAAGCTGCGTAGTCGCCGCTCGCGTTGACCGGTGCAGGAAGCGAATTCAGCAGCGTTATAGCTGCCTCGTTTTCTTTCAGATCGATTCGACACAGGACGATGCACACATGGTTGAAATACCGTTCGTCCGTGGAGAACGTTTCGCCACCGAATGCGGCAAAGAATCTGATCTGGCCAAGTGCTTCATAGAATGCGATGGCCCGCTGAAAGTGTTGAATAGCCTCCGCAGGTTTTTCAGATCTTAGCTCTGCCACGCCCAGAGTATTCAGCCGAAGAGACTGGTGCGACCGGTTCATCGCCCCTGACTTCCTGCAGCGCGCGTGATTCATTGATGGGCAACACAGGCGTCGAGGACGGCTGTGGTTCCCTTTCTTCGGAGTAGGCTGCCGTTTCGGTCTGAGTTGTGGTTCCATCAACGCCTTGCGGAACAGGGATCGGAATGACTTTGTTCAACCGGTCACAACCGGGAAGAATGCTTCCAGACACACAGGCAATCAACGTGATTTGACGCAACAAGAAACGCATGTGGAATTCTCCGGTTGTGATTTGCAGAAACGGTTCTGTTTCTGAAATCACGAATCAGCAGAAGAATCCGTCACGAATTTCTGGGTTTTTCAGAGAAACTGTGATTGAGACCACAGCAGCAATCGACTGTCGAATTACTGACCGTCCTGCAAATCCTTGCTGAGAGCAGCGAGCTTCGATTCAAATTGTTCCCTGGCCTGCGCGTCCCCTTTTGTTTCGTACAAATGAATCAGCCATGTCAGTACATCGCCGTAGTAGTCGGTCACGGCCAGTTTGAGCTTGCCGTTTTGCAAGGCTGAAAATTCACGCTCGGCGAGAATCAGAACTGCTTCGGCATCGTTGACCTTTCCCTGGCCCAGCCAGCACGCGGCTCGCAGCGCCTTCATGTAGGACAAGTGGGCCTGTTTGAACGTGGATCCCAATCTCACAGTTGAAGCCGTGGGCGCTTCAGTCAGCAAGGTGATGGCTTCGTTGGCAAGAGTCTCGGCATCGAAAAACTGATGATGCAGGTAGAGCGTCACAGCCAGGTCCCTTAGCGTCTGCTGGGTGCCCGTGCTTGATCGCCCGTCACGGGCTGTTTCACGATCCAGCACCGTACGCAATGTGGCGGCAGCTTCCTTGAAAGTAGGCTCTGGCGGCTGCCGCAGCGCCATTCCCAGCAGATAGAGTGCGTTGGTGGTCGAGACGGAATTTTCCCCTGTCGCCACTCCAAATCCCGCCACAACGTTTTTCAGGAGTTCGCGAGCCTCCTGAGTGCGGGCCGTTCGCAAGTAGATCTGCGCCAGTGTCTGCCGGCAGGTCAGATTGTCGGTGTGCTGGGGAGACTGCAACTGGTCGAGGAAACCGATCGCCGTCTTCTCCAGCGATTCTGCTTCTTCGAGCAGGCTCCGGTCGAGAAGGCTCCGGTCGAGCAGAACCTGAGCCAGGTTGTGTCGCGTGATCTGAGTCCAATAGTCCCCGTCCCCAAGGAACTTCTGCTTTCCTTCGAGGCACTGCCGATATGCCGTCTCGGCGGTCGCGAGATCTCCCAGCCCTTTGACAGATTGAGCAAAATTGTCCCGGCACGTGAGTGTTTCGACGTGCCCAGCACCACGCACTTCGACGAGCAGTGGCAGCAATTGATCGAATAGTTCAGCTGCGTCTCGAAAACGCTGCTGAGTGATCAGCAGGCGGCCCAGATTGTTCCTGGCCTGCAGAGTCGCCGGAGCCTTTGGTCCAAGAACGGATTCTGACGACTGAATCAACTGTCGGAAGAGTGATTCGGCCTCATCCGACTTCCCCTGAGCCATCAGTGCAAGAGCCAGGTTATCCGTGCAGCTCAGAATTCGAGGATGATCGATCCGATGCAGCTGTTTCAGCAGGTCAAGAGCCTGTCGATGCTGTTGCTCGGCTTCGGCAAACCGCCCTGTCTGATGATAGACCAGCCCCAGATTCGTGATCGTAGCGATCGTATCGTCATGATTGAGACCATGAATCTTCTGTTGCTGGGCCAGGACCTCGTTGAACAGTCGCTCCGCCTCCGGAAACCTGCGTTGTGCCAGCAACGTGAGAGCAACTTCAGGTTTTGACTGCAGCGAATCCGGGTGTTCCGGCCCCAACAGCTTTGTGCGTTCCTCAAGAATACTGCGATGCATGGATTCCGCGGACAAGAGATCTCCCTGACGATATTTGACGACCGCCAGATCGTGCCGACATGTCAGAATGTTCTCCGGTTTTGCCCCTGGATAAAGTTTTCGCAGTTCCAGCGACCGCAGGAGATGCAATTCGGCCTTATCGAATTCGCCAATGGAACGATACGTATTCCCCAGCGTCTGCTGGATTGCGGCTTCGACGGCGGGCTTGTCGGTAAATCGATCGGCAATCCGGACAGCAGCAGAATCCAACAGGTCTCGGATCCGGATATTGCGATTCGCCTGAGCCTCGGGTGATGCCTGCCACAGGAGATCCACGTTCAGGAATCGGTTGATTTCGTCCGTTGTCTCTTCCTCCATGCGGGCTCGATCCCGTTCCTCAATCGCAATGCCCTTCTGTTTGTCCACTTCTTTCAGAGCTTCTGTCCTCTTGTTCAGAGCTTCTGTCCTCTCGCCCAGAGCGATATCCGTCTCTGCCTTGGCCTTGAATGCTGCGATCGCCATTCCTGTGCTGAAAACGCTGGTAACAAACAACGTCAAGGCGATAGCAGCCACACTGTTGACGATCAGTCGCTTCCTTCGATACAACTTCTGGAATCGATAGGCGATCGAATCTGGCCGTGCTGTCACCGGGCGGTTGTTTAGAAAGGATTCGATGTCGCGGGCAAGATCCTCAGGCGTCTCGTACCGGCGGTCCCGGTCCTTCTGAAGACACTTCAGCACAATGCAGTCCAGATCTCCACGCAGCTGCTGAGCCAGCGATTTCAGATCCGGGCTCGGCAATCCAGCTGGAACTTCCGGTGCGATCGACGAGTTGCTGATGCGTGTGCTGGGTGTCGGCGCTTCGTCTTCCCGAATCATCCTCAGGCGTTCTTCGATCTCCGCCTCGATGAAATCCTCCGCCATCAATGGGGTGGTTCCCGTCAACAGTTCGTAGAGCAGGACTCCCAGTGAATAGACGTCACATCGCGTATCCACGTCCATGGCGTTGAACTTCGCCTGCTCCGGGGCCATGTAGGACAAAGTCCCCATCAAACGACCAAACTCCGTAAACAGTGTCTGCTTCGTGAGCGGTTCGTGAATGGCCTTGGCAAGGCCAAAGTCGATCACCTTGGGAACCGCCTTGTCATCGTACATCGCCACCAGCACATTCGATGGCTTGATGTCCCGGTGAATCACGCCCTTCAGATGTGCATGCTGAATGGCTCGACAGACAGGGATAAAAAGCTTCAGCCGTTGCGCGATATCCAAATAGTGATTGCTGCAGTGTTTGGTGATGGAAACGCCTTTGACCAGTTCCATCGCAAACCACGGCGTTCCTCGTGGACTCAGACCTGCATCAATCACGGACGCAATCCCGGGATGATTCATCAACGCCAGCGCCTGACGTTCGGCATCGAACCGAGCGAGCACCGCTTTGGACGACCGTTCCGGCTTGATCAGCTTGACCGCCACTTTGCGACGAATCGGCTCGATTTGCTCCGCCATGTAGACGGCCCCCATGCCGCCTTCAGCGATGAACTGCAGCAACCGGAACGGCCCCATGAAGACTCGGTGCAATTTCAGGTCCTCGGGAATCGCATCCACTGTCGAAACGCAGGTCTCTGCGTTTCCACTCGAACGATTGCTCTCTGCGAGCCGTCGAGCCACATTCTGAAACGCAGCAGCGACTTCACGCGGGAAATCAGGGAACCGATTGAGGTACTCTTCCTGCTCCGGAGGCTCTGCACGAACAGTCCGCAGTTCGACTTCGATTTCGAGCAGAGCCTGAACCACTTCTGAACGGTCCGATTCCGGCACTGCCGGAAGAAGTTCCTCGATTCGCGGCGCTGGGTCTGTTGCCCAAAGCTCTTCAAACCGATCGAACAGGGAATCAAAGGAACTGAGATTTGTCACAGCAGGAATCCTCAATGCTTGAATACCGCAGAACTAAGCCAAATGCCGTGCCTCATTCGTCGTCGTTTCCAACTGCCGTGTTTCCGATCGATGACAACACATTCTGAATGCTAACCTCGCGGTACATGCCATGCACAAAGGGCGTCCGCTCCTGGTAGTAGGCAAGTCTCATGAAGTACTCTTCCTCCTCGGTTTCCAGCAATCGACAGGCCTGAAGCTGATATCGAATTGCATCATTCCAGTTTTCGTCCGCCGCATAGGCCGCCGCCAAGGTGTCAAGGTAAACCGGAGCCTTGAAGTTTGTGGCCTTGCAACATTCAGTTGCCAGCTCGATCGACTTCGCCGGATCTCGATGCTTCTTGTCTCGTGCGACGGCGAGGAACCACGCGTATGAATTCAGGTTGGCGGGAGTTCGATCGCGGTCCACGGCTCTCCTGAAGTAATCCATCGCCTCAGTCCACTTGTCTCTTTCAACGGACAAATTACCGAGCCCGTGTAGGAAATTGCCCCCATACTCGGAAGTTTCATCGATCCGGATCCACCGTTGCCACTCTCCGCCTTTTCGGTCTTCATACTGAGCCTGTCGCCACAGCAGTTCGTCCTTGCTGAAACGAGCAATTCCGTGATCATACCATTCGTTGACTCGTCCGGTGAACTGATTGACGTCGTGAACGAGACTCTCGATGGTGAGTTCGCCGGTCTTCGACTGACGAAAATCCTTCAGTTTGATGTCGCCTGTTCGAAAACCATACGGGACCAGTCCGTCGGACACGTGAATTAGAGTCCCGGTCATCTCTTCGCCGCGTCCCGAGATTTCAACGATCGTTCCAGCATAAGTATCGTCAACGCGGACCCAGTAGCCGACTAGCGAGTCACTTCCTGTGCTGTCCGGCACGATGGCAGTCTTCTCAGGCGTAATTCCTGAGACAATTTCGTCCGGAGCTTCGCCACAACCGGTCGGAAGAAAACTCAGGAGTGCGACACACACCAGGAGTCGATTGCCGGGCCTGAAACTTGTTAGCGGAAGATTGCGGGATTGACTGAGCATGACTGTTTCCTTTGTTTGTGATTCACGGGAAGGAAAGACGAATCTGGATGACACATGTGGTGATCCAATCGTCGTTCTCCACTGGAATCACGAAAGCAGAGTACGAGCCCTCATGAATTCTGGAAAAATCTTTTGACGTTCGAGGCGATGGCCAGAATCGAGGCCTGCGGGCACATTCACGGTCGGTTCGCGCCATTGGGTGAAATCTCCGTGCCTCACGTCAAGCCGCAAGGGCGCAAAGTGAATCGCAGTTATGCGAACATTTCAGCATCTCCCTCTGGGTTAAGACAAATCTGCGAGAAATCGGCAAACGGCATGAGGGCATTCATCTCTGCTTTGTGATTGAAGGTCAGAGACCAAATTACTGACGTGCCTGAATGGCATGCTTCAATCCCTCGTGACTTAACGGAAAGACCTGGCCCCCAATGATTACGACTTCAATCAGAATGACTTACCTTACTGCGGCACTCTTCTTGGCTGCCACATGTACTCACGCAGCACCACCCCGGCACGACCCGTCACCGGAAGCCGGATTGATCAAGCTGGAGCAACCACAGCCGAAAGACGTGGACCTGTACGCCAATTGGTACCACAACAAGACGCACGGTTTTCGAGTATTGATTCCAGTGGGGGCCAAACTTGCGTTTTCGTGGAAATCCGCGACGACGATTCAGCCATTGCTTCGAATCACTCTCCATCAGGAACAGAATGTCGATCTGGCATACGTGCCACCGCAACCCAACCAAAAAGAGTCGCAGCGGGACAGCATTCTGAAGTCCTTCGCAGGAACGACGATTACACGAATTGATGAAGGGACCAGCCTCGTAGATACGAGTTGGAAGATTGGCATCAAATTCATGGAAGTGGAAGAAAAGACCTTTGCCCAGCAATACTGTGTAACCGACACATCTGACGGCGGCGCACTGATATTCCTCTTTACCTACGGTCAATCGTTCGAGGCCATGAAAGCAACAATGATCGTGGACACGCTGGAGTTTGTCAGTAAGAACTTCCTGCTGAAGGATGTCCTGGAACAAGTCTCTGATGTTAAGCAGGAAGATGACAAGTTCCCCCAGCGTTTTGTTTTCGCCTATCGGGAAAATGGACTCGTCAGCGGGCTGACTCGAGAAGTCGATGGCCGGGGACGAACTGTTCGCGCTGAAACCGCACTGCGTGGACAGGCACATGGGCTTGACATGACGCTGTATTCCACTGGCGCCATCTACATGGTGCGGTGTTACGTCGCTGGAAAGTGCGAAGGAGTGCTGTTCAAGTATTTTCGTGATGGAAACCTTTACTGTGTCACGGATATCGTTCACGACAATGCTGACGGTCTGGACATCACCTTCTTTCGCGGCGGCAAGATCGCCAGCAAAACTCAGTGCCACGATGGACATTTTCACGGAATACGCGAGCACTTTTTGCCCGAGGGTCAGGTCTATGCCGTCACAACGTTTCAATTTGACAAAGAGATTGAAACCCGTGAGCTGCTGGAACTTAACGACAAGCAGGCGGACCAGCTTGATGCCGCGATGCAGGATATCTACGA
>JAYTAK010000080.1:0-5040 GCA_043737515.1 Candidatus Kuenenia sp.
GCCCGAGCCGTCGATGACGCCAGCATGACTCGCAGCGGAGTCATCGCCGGAACGCCGCAGTACATGTCTCCCGAACAGGCTCGCGGCGACAACGTGGACGCTCGCAGCGATCTGTTCAGCCTTGGCAGCGTGATGTACGCGATGTGTACCGGTCGGCCTCCGTTCCGAGCCGAAACCAGCTACGGCATTCTGCGCCGCATCACGGACACGGAACCGCGTCCGATCCGCGAAGTCAATCCCGGCATCCCGGAATGGCTGGATCGAATCATTCAGCGGCTGCTGGCGAAATCGCTGGATGATCGATTTCCGACTGCGGACCACATCGCGACCTTGCTTCAGAAGTGTCTCGCTCATCTGCAGCAGCCGACGCTGATAGAGTTGCCGGAAGAATGCCGCGTGCCGGTACGTCGAAAAGAATTCTGGCCAACGTCGCGGCGAGCGTTTCGAAATGTGGCATTGATTTCTGTGAGTTGCATGGTCATTGCTGGAATCTATGGCATCAGCAAATCGACCTTTGAGAAAGCAGACACTGCGGCGGCTTCCAATGCAGCACCGGTCAGTCCGGGAACAACGAGCGGCGAAGACTTTTCGTCGTTCGCGGAATGGGACTCGATGCAAACCGACATTGAGGCCTTTGACAATGAACTCGGCCCCTCCGAAGCCGACGCTGGCAGAATCTGGCAGACAACGTCGCAGGAAAAACCACCATGATCACTCACAACCGGCGAGCGGCTGGGCGTCAGCCCTCCGTGTGTGTTTCTTCAGTGCTATTTTGTCGGCCCTTCAGGCCTTTCCTAGTGCTCTGACAGCAATGGATTGATGGGTGGCCGGGGTTGGAGGGTGCCAGCCCGAAACCCCGGGGCTTCGTTTGCTCCGCTCAGTCCAGCCCCGGCCACCCGACGTGTCCATCTGTGGCCAACAAACCACTCCGATTCGTAAATCCGGCAACTTTGCGATCTCTCAACCCACATGCTTCCCACAACAGAATTCAGGATGCACCACATGTCTGATGACTTCAAATTGATGCCCACAATTATCTTCCAAATAGCCTTGATTATATCGCCAATAGTGATGGCGCAGGAAGCGGCACCGGACGTGAGTTCCTCCGTTGAACCGTCGGAGTCAAATGTCGCTAACGGTCCGAATGATCCGCAACCGGTTGCAGTGGGTCAGGAACCATCATCCGCAGCGACAGAGTCAGATCGCCCACTTGCACGGCCAACACTTGCCGAACTGATGCAGGAGTTCCAGTCCCTCGAAGAGTTTGCAACGCGGCTTCGGGTCATCGAACAGCAGAGCGTGACATTTGATTCTGAAAAGACTCAGATCTCATTTGGCATGACGCGAGCCGGAAAACTGCATCGAGTTGACAGAGAGTTTGTCACGCAGGGCAATGACCATGAAGCAACCGTTCTTGAATACAACCTTGACGGGCAGCCGATCGGTGCAGCGATTGCGAAAGCAAACCTGACGATTGTAGCTAATGGCAAACTCCCGATGTCGGATGTCGGCTCTCTCCCTTTGTTTTTCTGCGGACGAAAACTCAAGAGTTCCAGCCTTTCCGAATTGTTTCAGCAGCATCCAGATCGCTTCGCCCTTTTTTGGGATAACGATCAGGCCATCATCCATGCTGATGTCGGCGGTCTAAAGGCACAGCTTCGCATGCGGCAAGACGGTGAGGGCCGATGGGTCCCTGTTCAATACGACTATTCCACGGACGCCGAACTCCACTTCCACTGGGAACTTAAGAATCTTGACAATGTGACAAAGTGGTACTCACTGGACTACAAGCCCAGAGGGTACTGCGAAGCTGTTTGGGGCGACGTAAAAGAAAGAGGATTATTTCTAAGAACCGAATTCGAGGTTCAGAATCGCACGGCTCTGCTTCCATTAGGGCCGCCTCTCGGCGAAGTCCCACGAGCTCAGCACAGGGATGGTGCCGCACCCGAAAGTCCGTTTGCAGACAATATGCCGAGACGCGGCTCGCCGTCCGGTGGTGGGAGTTCGCCGTTCGGTGGTAAATCAGCCGGAGGCGGCTCGGCTGTTGGAAGTGCAGACCTCGACGCGAGTAATCCGATGCCCGACACGGAAGATGATGCTAACGCGGATAGCGTTAAGATCTTTTCTCTAACGAATGCCAACGCAGAAGATGCCCGCAGGATTATCGAGAGTCTATTCGGTTTTCCAACAGTAAAAGTTGCTACAGACGGTCGCTCGAATTCGATTATCGTCAGTAGTGACAAAGTGAGCCAGAGTGAAATTGAGGCCATACTGATGCGGCTCGATGATCTACCCAAAGCTGCAATTGGCGGGAACAGTGTGAAGCAAAGCGAGAAGGCGTCCGTAGACCGAGAGGATCGTATCGTCCCCATCGCCGAGTATCGTCGTCGCCTGAGCGAACTGGAACAGCCTCTGCTGCAGCTTGCGGAAAAAGTTCGATCCACCGAAGCATCGCTGGGCAAGGAACACGCGGACAGCGTCAAGCTGCGTGCCGACCTGCGAGCCCTCGTCCAGCAAACGTTCGCTGCCCGCCAGGAGATCCAGCGAGCCGAACTTGCCGAGTTCACGCGCCGCCTGCAGCGGATGCAGCAATCCATCGACGCCCGCGACCGTATTGCCGATAAGATTGTTGAACGACGGATTGAGGAGTTGCTGGATCCCAATCTGCAGTGGGATTCCACCAGACTCGGTGCGTCTGGACGTAGCTCAACAAACGGACCGATGACTTCCACACAGCCACAGCTCAAGACCGAAGGATCCACGGCATTCGACTCGTCAGGCACTTCTGATAAGCTTCGTCTGAAGATATCCGATGATGAAAACGCTGCTGCATGGCGGCAAAAGCTGCAGGGTGTTTGGACAATCGAAGAATGGGCGAGCGGACTTGGCGAAGATCCGGCCGAAGAATGGATTGCGAAGTCCGGTGAGGTCAGGATCGACGGATCGCTCATCACGATTCCGTTCACGCAGGGTGACGTCCGAGTAGACATTTCGATGCTGCTGGAACTTCAGCCGCCCGGAAATCCTCAGGGCGTCAACATCACGATCGATCCCAATGGCCAGTCAACCAAAGCCCTGGGCATTATCGACTGCGACGGCGATCGCCTGCGACTCTGCGTCGGCCAATGGGTTGGCAAAGAAGAGGTTCTCAGCGAGTCATCCCGCCCGAAGGTCTTCGCCGCCGGTTCAGATGTCTCGTTTCTTGAGTGCCGAAAGACACCGCAGGATGTAGCAGTACAATCCTCCACCGGTCATGGATTTCAATCACCGGAGGCGTTACTCGATTACATGACGGATTGCTTATTGAAGGAGGACTTCGCGAACTTCATACAATTGTTGACAGACGATGAAGCGAAACGCATTGCCGGCCTGATGCTGCAGTCTGCCTATTCGATAATGACTGTCTCGGAGATCGCTGCCAAAGATTCATCAGAGAGCGTGAAACAGAATCCTCAGCAGGCTGCTTTTGCTGGAATCAGATCTGTGCTGCAGAGTTCCATGCGAAACGATGCTTCTCCGGAAGCCGAAGCTGCGTTTGAACAACTCAACGTCCGAGCCACACAGGCGATTCTAACGGGTGGTTCAGGTACGGCCCCTGAATTCAATCCCGATGACTATTCGCAACTTCTAAAGACGGCTGCCGGCGTTCTGAAAGACGATCGTACCTTTTTGGGTGAAATTTCGAAGGCACTGATGGCACTCAACTCGAAATCCCAGGTCAGCAATTCCGTGCCATCCCGACCAACGTGGACTATCGTCATAGACGGTGATGTGGCCATTGCCACAGACACACGGAAAACAGCCGAATCGTCCGGGAATGTGAGTCCCTTCGAGCGGCTTGAACTGAAGCGGATCGGCGGATATTGGAAGGTCTCCAAACTGATCAGCGATAAGGCCCTCAGAGAAGTAGCCGCGCTACTGGCAGTTTCTGATTCGACAGACACTAAACCGCCAGCATCGAAGGAAGGGCCAAACCAGAGTGCGATACCAAGTGATGTGAGCGGTCCAGAGACCATCACTCCGCCGGCTGATCCGGTCGTATCGGGACCAGTTGCTGTCGAAGCAACGGTGTCCGACAACACCCAGCCACCCGTTTCCGATACTGAAAAGGCCATTGCCCGGATGGTGTTCGTATTTTTTCAGGATGAAGCGCGACGGGCAGTTCCGGGACTGTTGATCGATCGGGGCTCTGAAACGCTTGTCATCACGGTCGGTCCGGCATCCATAGTTCCGGATGGCGTCGCGCATGCGATCGATCGGTCGTTCTTAGAGGTTGCAGGGGAGCCCAGCGTCGAGACCATGATTTTCGACACAAAAACGGCCGACATCATTATTGCTAGAGCCAAAGCCGGACTGACCACGTTTCAACTGAAGGAGCCGGTACTGCTGGAGATCGGCGATTCCCTCTCGGCCATTCAGTTGCAGGGACGGCAGCAGCTCCGCGTGACCCCAAATGCAGCTCGCATCACAGCGATGAATCAGTCGACCACGTTCGAATTGGAATCGCACAGGTTCCTCCACGAGTTTTCAGGGCTCGTTCAGATCGATCAGCGCCTGCCCGAAGGCACGCCGCTCTTCAAAGACGGCCAGCTTGCGGGGATAACTTTGTTGGGGACTCGGTTCATGAAAGTCGATGTGCCGGGTTCGTATGTCGTCCCGGCAGGTCGCATTCACGAAGTTCTTCAGCAGTTGAAACCCGAGTGATCAGCCAGTTATTGACCATGGGCAACTTGTAGGGTGTGACAAGCAAAGCGCAGGCACACCGAATCCAGGGCATGGTGTGCCTGCGCTGCCGCTTGTCACACCCTACAATTTCACAAACTGGACAGCCGCCGGACTCCTTGCATGTCTGCTCGTCACACTGGCAGATCATTGATATACTCGTGGCGGGGATTGATCTGCCGGTGCCGCCGAACGGAGACTGTTCTGCATCTTCACGGGCGGCACATTCGTTTAACCTTATTTTCCGCACCCCCTTGCGGAGCGAGATTTGTGGGGTATTTCGGGGTATTTCGGGGGTTTGAATTATTTCATGAATTT
>JAYTAK010000081.1:0-2165 GCA_043737515.1 Candidatus Kuenenia sp.
TATACTGGGCGCGGTCGGAATTGGTGTATTTCTTTGGCGAGCGGGGGATGTCAATCCCCTGATTGACCGCGTGGACACTGCAAAAATCAGGGGACTCACATCCCCCGCTCGCCGAACGCAGCCTCAGTCCAACCCGCGTGAAGTATACTAGTGCCATACGATTGAAACACTTGGAATGGGTTTTCAAATTTTTGAATGCTTCACACTCGCTTGTCGGGGGCATTGACTTAGCGAATGCGGCACAGCCAGAATGGGGCAGTACAATGCACGAGTCACTTCGAAAGGCACAACGATGACATTGGAACAGTTGCGTCAACAGGTTTTGCTGTTGCCAGTACAGGATCGCGCCAGCCTGATTCGGGAACTTATTGAGAGTCTTGAATCCAGCGAAACCGGTGAGGAGATTTCGCAGTCGTGGCTGGACGAGATCGCTAGGCGATCCGAAGCACTTCATCGCGGCGAAATGGAATGTGATGACTGGAGAACTTCGCTCGGGCGAGTGCGAGAACGCCTGGTCGGGAAATCGTCGTGAATGTTCGAATTTGGTCGGTTGCTGAACAGGAAGTCGCCGCAGCGGCTCTCTGGTACGAATTACAGCGTTTGGGACTCGGCAGTGACTTTCTGGATGAATATGAGGCAGCAATGACGGCGATTGAGGACGATGCTGTACGCTTTCCCGTTCTTGAATCGCTGCTCGTTGACCGACCCATTCGACGATGCCGCCTGAAGCGATTTCCGTTTGCCATCGTCTTTGAGATTCTGCGTTCGGAAGTGGTCGTGTACGCCGTTGTCCACCTGAGTCGCGACGATGAAGCTTTACGATACAGAGTTCAGGGTGATTCATGATACCTCCCGTTCCGGGGCGTACAGCCGCAGCATGTTCTGCAGGTCTTGCTGGATTGCTTCAACCAATTCCTGCGGTTTCAGCACCGTCGCATTCGGCCCGAAGCTCATGATCCAGCGTTTGATTTCCTGAGTGTCCGGCAGGTTGAATTCGGCGATCAATGAGCCATCGGGCTGTGGCGTCAGTTTTTGACTGCCGTGCCAGCGGGATTCCTGCACGTACCGAGCAACGTCGCGGGCGAAATCGATGCGGATGGTTTGTAGTTCCGTCGAGCCGCTGCGGAAGACTCCGAAACTGTGTTGTAGCCATTCGGCGAGGTCGAAGTTATGCGGAACCGCAGCTGGAAGTTTTGTGGAATGCACGTCTTCAATGCGGTCCATCTTGTATGTGCGAATCTCGCCACGACGACTGGACCATGCGATCAGATACAAACTGCCTCGGTGAAAGACAAAACCCTGAGGATAAACTTCCTGTTCGACCGGCTCGGTTGCACGATCGGATTGATAGACGATGAGCGACACAAGATGGTCTTCAACGGCCACCATCAACAGATCAATCAGTTCGCTGCGTTTTGTGTAGTCGCTGGCTCCCACCGTGGTTGTATGAAGTGATGCGGCCAGTTTTTTCAAATAGTTGATCGCAGAAGGACCGAGGGCTCCTCGAATCTTACTGAAGACTTTCTGCTGACCGTCCCAGAACGGTGTGCCTGCAAGTGGCTCCAGAAACTGTCGTCCCATGTAGATCGACAGCAGGTCAGTAATTGTAAACCCGAAATTGTCCTCAAAGCCTTCAACTCGCCAGCGTTTGACACCGCGAAAGCCAGTGGAGTCGCGAACGTTGAATCCGGCGTGGGCGAGATCTTTTACGTCACGCCGGATTGTTTCGATGGACACACCCATTTCCTGCTGCAGCTCCTTGACCGTGTAGCCCGCGCGTGCGTCGGCGAGGAATCGCAACAGACGCCATTGACGGATCAGGGCTTTCGAATCGCTCATGGGCTCCGAGTCTAACAGTGAGGTTACTCGGATTCAGACCAACCTCGATCTGGATTATTGACGCAACTTACACCTGCGAACCTCCAATCCTACCCGGAGTGTGGAGACAGCGATCTCCGTTCTCGGGCTTTTGTTGGTCTTTTTTCTGAGGTGACGGATGGTGACCTGCCGGAAAGGACTTTCGCTGAAAGGCGAACCGCCATGGGACGTACATCCGCTCCACGTCGCCGCGTGGCCCTTCTTTCCACCTCGTCTGGTCGCTGGTCGCGGCAAGCCGCGAAGTCCTCCTCGGCAAGCTCATCCTTACCCGGAAAAAGTTACAGGTT